>NZ_JAUBOZ010000028.1:34010-75770 GCF_036700475.1 Microcoleus sp. T2B6
TCTTGCCTGTGACTGCTTGTGGCACAGGCATCTTGCCTGTGACTGCTTGTGGCACAGGCATCTTGCCTGTGACTGCTTGTGGCACAGGCATCTTGCCTGTGACTGCTGACTGTTTCAAAAGCTGTTAGTAAACTATCAATTTCTCGCTCTCTGCCATAAAGTTTTTGCGGAATTTGAAAGCGATCAGAAATATCTTGACATCCTAGCGAAAAAAAGGATATATTGTTATTGCTGTGCAGTTGATTTAAGCATTCTTCTAAATCCGCTTTAATGCCGATCGCACTTTGATAGCGCTCCTCAGCATTTTTCCCCATCAACTTCATCACAATATCGGAAAGAATTTGCGGAATTTCAGGATTCACCTGAGATGGAGACAAGGGCTGTTTAGCGAGATGACTGTGTACTAATTCCAGCACATCGTTAGTGTCAAAAGGCAGTTGGTATGTCAGCAGTTCGTAAAAGGTAGCGCCCAGGGAATAAAAATCCGTGCGGTAATCTAAACTTCGGTTCATCCTGCCGGTTTGTTCCGGCGACATATAAGCAAGAGTTCCCTCTAAAATGTTGGGATTTTTGATGGTGTAATTCTCGCGCGTCAACTGCGTAGAAATGCCAAAATCGATGATTTTGAGTTGTCCGTTAGCTGGATTGAAGACAATATTTGAAGGGTTAATGTCTTTGTGAATGATGTGGGCGCTGTGAATTTGTTGTAAACCTTCTGTTGTGGCGATCGCAATTCGCAAGAATTCTGCAATACTAAATTTTTGCTGCTGCATCCAAATTTTCAAGGATTCGCCGCCAAAATCCTCAACAAACATCACCAGCGTGTTTTGATATGGCTGCAAATCATAGGCTTTGATACAGCCACTCAGATTCAGAGATTGTGTAATTTTATACTCTGTGCGATAGCGGGCGAGTTCTTGGGGTGTGGGATAATTTTCTTTAAGGACTTTGATCACGACGGGGAGACAGTCGGGTTGTCGGAATGCTCGGTAAACTAGGGAGTTTGCGCTTTCGTAGATGAGTTCTGTGACTTCAACGCCAGGAAAAGTGAGCATATTCAGCCTGCGGTCAACTTTGCAGTCGAACATAGCATAAATTTGCTCCTCACACCAGATGTGCGTGAGCCATCAGTCGATTTTAGATGTTAGATTTTAGATTTTAGATTTGACTCCACATCTGAGATTTTAGATTTTAGAAGCCAAAACAGGCTTCCCAGTCAATACAGCTTGTTCGATAATGTCAGCGGCGCGCTTGACTCCGCCCGATCGCCTCTTGCATCTCGATCGCCCTTTGTTTATACGACTCTTGGGTTAGGACTTTCACAATTGCCGATCGGACTTTAGAAACGCTCAATCCTCCTATAATTAATACATTAGCTTGCCATCGTTATTATTAATTCCCAGTAATGTGACAGAAGAATGCCGATAATCACCGCTAGATGTGCGGCAATTGGCAGAAATTTGAGATCCATTAATACCGAAGTCTGTGCAAGTTCGGTTGAACGTACTTGCTTCCCCAATATTGCCTTGTACCAGTTGTCCATTTTTATTATGAACTCCTTGAATGGTAATGGAAGTGCGCTGATTAGTGCCATCTTTTTTGTCACAAGTTGCAGATAATTGAGCGCCATTGATTGAAAAATCCGTGCAACTGGTAGCAAAGGTACTTGCTTTTTGAGCATGGGTCGGCTGCTGAAAGATGGAGAACGATAGTACGATTGAAGCCGACACTCCAAACAATTTAATGAATTTCATGGTTTTTTTTGTTGATTTACTATTTTTAGCGTAAGATAATAACCCTAAAAACCTTCTAGCTTTTAGTTGAGTATGAACTTAGCCAAATAGTCAGTTGGCGACTCAGCCTCTGTGAGGTAAAATCCTAAACTTTTGGCTGGATGTCGCCCTCAAATATAGGCTGTCATTGCTTATACAAGACTTACGGAGGTATGGAACGCAGGCTTTACTCATTGCACAGAAACGGAGTATTACCAGTCTATAGTTCCGTGGAATATTCGATACCTAACCAAAAGTTCAGGTAATCTCCTCAACTAAAGGTGAGTTAAAGCTCTGTTGTTTTTATAGGTTCAAAACTAAACTTGGAGCTAGCTACTTTAGCTGGGTAATTTCCTAAACTAAATTTACGCATAGGCCAGCACTAGCCTAGCTGGAAAAAACAAATAAGGAGTTACTTCCTTAACAATTCAATTAGGAGCAAATCTCATGTCTTTTGAATTTGAAAGCGTCAATCATTTTTTTCAAGAAGTCTCGCAAGATCCAGAACTCCAGCTACAGTTCCAATCGGTAACGGATCGGGAAAGCTTAGTGAATAAAGCGGTAGCCCTGGGCAAAGAAAAAAGCTACAGTTTCTCCTCAACAGAGGTTTCTGAGTGGCTGGAGTCGGTGACTGCTCAGCATCAGAGCCAGTCAGATACTTCAGGCGAGTTGTCTGACAGTGAATTGGAGGCTGTTGCTGGCGCAGGAGTTATCGGAGCTGGTATAGGAGCAGTTCTAGGTGCTCTAGGTGGATTTCTCGGCGGTCTTTTCGCAGGAGAAGACCCCTTTAAGGAATCCGCAAAAGGAGCTATTTCTGGAGCTGTAGTCGGTGCGGCGACTCCAACACCGTAGGTAATCTTTGTCTTAATACAACACCGAAATCAAAAGGAGCAATCAGATGGACAGCACTAATCAGTTTTGCCAAGAAGTCGATCGAGATTCTGCCGTACAACAGCAACAGTCGCCAGCCAATCCTGTTGCTGAAGAATTGGACGATACGGAATTAGATGCGATCGCAGGCGGTCTTACGTTTTTCAATTGGAGTAGGCTCCAGTGGTACGGTCCGACCGAGAGAATTTCGACCGAGGATTTTGCTAGCGATTTTGCTAGCCACATAGCGGGTAAAAAGGCTGGATAGCAGCCAACTTTGCTAGGAGTTGGTTCGATCGCTTTTGGAAGCAAATTTCACTAATTATCGAAGGAGAAAACATCTGATGGAAAGCAACAATCGATTTTTGCAAGAAGTACCCTCCGAGTCGTCCGCAATCACAGCATCCGCACCGGATAACTCAACTAATCAAGAATTGAATGATACGGAATTAGATGCGATCGCAGGCGGTATCCGTACTATCACAGCCAGCGGTCCAAAGCCCGACTTTTTGTTGCGTATGGGTCCGGTCTTCCAAATAACTGAAGAAACGCTGTCCTATTTGGGACGGAAGATATGAGCTGCTTGTAACTAGAAGCGATCGCGCTTCTGCTGAGTTTAAACATCCAAGGAGAAAACATCTGATGGAAAGCAACAATCACTTTTTGCAAGAATTACCGTCCGAGTCGTCCAAACTCACAGCATCCGAATTGGGAAATTCAACCGATCGAGAATTGAACGACTTGGATCTCGAAGCGATCGCGGGTGGTCATTCTAATATGGCCGATCGCGCTCGGGCTGCCGGTATGCCTGTGGTCACAAGCAACAGTCCCCGACCTCATTTTAAAGGCCCCGCTATCAGTATGGAATTCTTTGAAGCATTAAGGAATTTCGATCGCGGATAGAAGAAATGAGTTGCTTGTAATGAGCCACTTGTAATTGCCAACTGTAACGCGATCGATGAGGCTAAAATTCGCAAAGCAATCGTATACTCTGCGATTGCTTTTTTGTTACAAAATGACAAATACAACAATCCAAATCTACAGAAAATATGAATGCAATACAGCCACTATACCTGATGCAGCAAGCCCCCGATATGAGTAACGCTACAATATTTAGCGTTGGCTTAGTTATCGCCTGCTTGCTATTGCTAATTTTGTTGTGGTTGCCCGATTTGGTAACAAAAGAATAAGCCTAATTTGGCTCGATTCATAGTGATGGCTGTAGGGGCGGGTTCACCGAAATCTCTCGGACCGATCGAACAATCCCATAAACCCGCCCTCCCCCGCCTTGATTTACATCAACATTTTCCCAATAAATTAGCGGTACATTGGTATTGTTGGTGGGGTGGGGGCGGGTTTACGAGATTGTCGATTTTTGCCAGATATTGTTGGTGAACCCGCCCCTACGGGTTGGATTTACATCAACATTTTACCCCGTAAATTAGCGGTACATTTGTATTGTTGGTGGGTAGGGCGGGTTTACGAAATTGTATATTTTTGCCAGAGATTGTTGGTGAACCCGCCCCTACGGGTTTGTGAAATCGCGTTTACATTACTCTATCTGCCGCGCCACTAATCTAGCAAATAATCCTCCCTGTTTTACCAATTCCTCAAAGGAACCAAATTCCACCAAGCGGCCGGCTTCAATTACATAAATGCGATCGGCATTGCGAATCGTACTCAGGCGGTGGGCGATGACAACTCGCGTCACATTCAACTTATCCAAACTCTCAGTAACGATCGCCTGCGTGTGATTGTCCAAAGCACTCGTAGCTTCATCCATCAGGATAACCTTTGGTTTGACAACCATTGCGCGGGCAATTAATAACCGCTGCCGCTGTCCTCCCGAAAGATTCGTGCCGCCCTCGCTGACAACCGTGTGCATTCCCATCGGCATTTGTTCGATATCGGCGGCTAAACCGGCCATTTGCGCCGCTTCCCAAGCTTCCTCCTGCGTTACCATCGCCCCGCAGGTAATATTGTCAAACATCGAACCAGCATTAATTCTGCCGTTTTGCAGCACTACTCCTAACTGCCGCCGCACAGCTTGAACGTCGAGGCCTGCTAAATCTTGATTGTCGTAATAAACAGTGCCACTTTGTGCTATTTCAAATCCCAATAACAGCCGAAATAATGTTGATTTACCGCTACCCGACGGCCCGACGATCGCGATAAATTCTCCCGGTTGAATATTGATGCTGACATCATCTAAAATTGGGGGCCCGTCCTCCCGGTAGCGGAAAGTCGCGCGATCAATCGTAATTTGACCTTTCAAGCGGCCGGGATCGGCTTTTGTCGGGTCAGATTCCGGGATTCCCTGGACGATCGGTTTGGCTCGCTCCCACAGCGGTACAATTCCTAAAATATCAGTTACGGTATTGCTCAAGTCTGTGATGCCAGAAAGAAAGGTTCCGAAGGCGGAATTAAAAGCGAGAAATGTGCCCATGTTCAGTACGTCGCCTCCTGTTTTAGGGTTTTCCATGAACTGAATTGCAAACCAAAACATCAGGATAGAACTTACTAATGGCAGCGCTTCATTAAATACTGAAACGCTGTCGTCAATTCGTTTAATTCCTGTTCTTAGCTTGATTTGCTGGCTATATTTTTTCGCCCAAGCTGCAAACGCTCGCCCTTCTGCAGCCGCTACCCGCAGCTTTGATACTCCGTTGATCAGTTCTACTGTCAGCCCGTTAATATCGCCTTCTCCTGTTTCCATCTGCCGCTCTTTTGGGATTAAGAGCAAGCTCGATGTAACTGTTACTATAACCGCGATAAGAGTTAAACCAATTCCGACTAAAGCCAGCGGCAGGCTGTAAATAAACATCAGCCCCAAATTCAGCAGGGAAAATATCGCGTTCAAAAGTGTCCGCTGCGTCGCGCCGCTGAGTTGGGCGCGAATTTGATTAACTGCTAATAAGCGAGTTAGCAAGTCCCCAGATGAATAGCTGCGAAAAAATGCCGATTTTAATCTCAGCAATCGATCCCAAACTGCCGGCTGGAGAGTGCCACTAGCAGCATTTTCGATCCGCAGGGTCAGAATTGTTTGGGCCATGCTAAATACAGCCCGTCCGATCGCCGCAACTAACAATACCAGCCCTAACTGCCACAGTAACAAACGATCGCTGTCGGGAATAGCATCATTGACCAAAATCGAGGTAGCTTGCGGCGTCACCATCCCCAACAGCGTTCCCAATATCCCCAGCCCGAAAGCAACGATGATGTCTTTTTCGTAGCCCTTCGTCCCGAAGCGAAACAGTTCCGCAGCGTTGTGAAGCAATAGCGGCAGGGGCCGGTAAAACATGAGAGTTTCTGACGACAACTCTTGGGCGATTGCTTTAGTTACCCGTTTGCGAGTGCGGTCGATCGGATCGAACAAAGTATAACGAGATCCCTTACCGGGCAACAAAGCTACTGGTCGATTGTCGGACTTTGTATAAGCCAACAGCGGGCCGCAGTTTTGCCGCCACCAATCCCCAGCCAGCAACACGCGGCGGGTGCGAAATTGGGACGATCGCGCGATCGCCTCCATCGGATCTTTAACTCGGCTGAAGTCTTCGGAACCCGCCGGGGGATTGACGGTTATACTTTGTGCCTTACCTACAGCCCCAGCAGCGATTAACAGCGGTGTTCCTTCCTCAGACAAGGCAGTTTTCCGGGGATGCAAAACCTCGGTTAAATCTCCCAAAGCTGTCTGAGTTACTTGGCGGTTTAGCTGTTCGCGTTCCTGAAAGCGCCGAAATTCCTCTGCTTTTTGCTGGGAAACCAGCAAGTTCAAGCAGCAGCAAAAATACTCGTGCAGCAAAGCTAAACTCGCGGGCAGCCAGTCGGCATTTTCCACCTCTGCTGTTGATAAAATTTGCACCTCAACTTCCCCCGAGGTCATTAGCAGCATATTCCCAGCCAAAGGAAATGCTGGGGAAGCAGAATTTAACTGCAATTCCCCGACACTCGCATCGCCCGACGAGACGCGCACCCAGACAACTGTTTCCGGCGGCGATCGCAGAATTTGACCGGGAAGTAGCGATATCTGCTGCGAGGCTGCTGCGACAACCGCAGTTTCTGGGGCAACTTTTTCCTCCGGGGCGTGAAGCGCAGCTATCCCGTAGGGAATCACTCGTTCTCCCAAATGCTGTATCCACCCTTCCACAAGCGATCGCGTTTTGCTGTCACCAGCAGCAACTAAAGCGGCACAATCTGCGATCGCGATCGGTTCCAGTTCCGTTTCGGCGATCGCGATCGCCAGAAGTCCCCAACCTGGTTTTAAATTTTCTCCCCCCCTTGTAGGGGCGGTGCCCCCGTGCCCGCCCTGGTTGGGGGGGCTAGCAGCGCCGAACAAAGCCTCGCCGGCACCGACGCCGAACATATAATGGCGGTTGCCCGCAGGCTTCTCACTTTGTATCTGGGCTGCAAAGACTGCGATCGCGCCCGACTTAACAATCCATACCTGATGCGGGTCATTCAGCAGCAGCGGTTCATTTCCTTTAATTCGGTGCAGTTTCTTAACAGGATTTAGATCGAGCATAGCTAGTAATT
This sequence comes from Microcoleus sp. T2B6, assembly GCF_036700475.1. Lineage (NCBI taxonomy): Bacteria > Bacillati > Cyanobacteriota > Cyanophyceae > Oscillatoriales > Microcoleaceae > Microcoleus > Microcoleus sp. T2B6. Next base: position 41,186 of record NZ_JAUBOZ010000028.1, read on the forward strand.
TGCGAGTAGTAATATCAAGTCGGGCAGGGGTTTAAAGCCTTGCCTCAAAGAAGACAGTGCGATCGAATCGATCGGGTTAATCCACAGATCCTAGGAGTGATTAAAATCCCCGTCTCATAGCTAAATTCGGTTAAAACCGACTGAATAGCTAAGACTCCATAGCGAACACTGAATAGCCAAATCAAACCATCGCTCATTTCAGTCCTCTTCAGAGGACTTTAGCTATTAGACAGGGAATTCATTCCCTGGCGGACTACCGGGTTGGCTACTGTATTTCTGCTGTTTATTGTTCATTCCCAACCAAACGAGCATAAGGCCCTCCCAGCTTTTGCAACTCCTCATGAGTGCCTCTTTGAACTACTTTCCCCCCTGCAAGCATAATAATTTCATCGCAATCTCGAATCGTACTCAAGCGGTGAGCAACCACAATACAAGAAGTACCGCGACGCCTCAAATTGCGATCGATAATTAACTCTGTTTCAGCATCCAGAGCACTCGTTGCTTCATCCAGCACCAACACCGCTGGATTCCTCACTAATGCCCTGGCAATTTCCAAGCGCTGTCGCTGTCCGCCGCTCATATTTGTCCCCCCTTCATTGAGTTGAGCATCGTATCCTCCCGGCATATTCAAAATAAGTTCGTGAATTGCCGCATCAATGCACGCTTGCACTAAATCTGCTTCCGGTACTGTCGGGTCCCAAAGCGTGAGATTTTCGCGAACAGTGCCGGCAAATAGAAATATCTCTTGTTCGACCATTGCCAGCGAATTTGCTAGGATAGAACGGGGAATCAAATTGCGGGGAACCCCGTCAAATAAAATTTCGCCATTCATTGGTTCGTAAAGCCCGGTCACAAGTTTGGCAATAGTAGATTTGCCCGAACCGCTTCCCCCCACTAACGCTACCCGCTGACCCGGTTTTACTGTTAAGTTCAAGTTTTCAATTAGGGGCGCTTCCAAGCGGCTGTAGCCAAAACTGACACCGCGCAATTCAATGCTTCCTTGCAGGTGAAAAGAATCTGGTGCAAGGGCGATGCGACAGTTTTTACTATTAAAAGAATCGCGGTCTGTTTCGGGGTCGATCGGGTTTTGCAGAACGTCATCAAGTCGGTTTAAATCGGCTTCTAATTCTTGCAGAGTGCTGCCAAAATTGACGAGATTGTTAACAGGTCGGAGGAATTGTTGAGTGAGACTTTGATAGGCAATTAACATCCCGATACTCAACCCCCCGTTCATCACCCGCAAGCCCCCGACAACTAAGATAGCAGTTCCAGCTAATGCCGTTAAAAATGCTGGTAATATTGACAATATTTGAGTGGGCAAAGCCAATTCTTGCTGGGCGTTGCTCATTTTGGCATAGTACCCGGCAAACTTAGAAAATAAATCGAATTCTAAACCGCTAGCTTTGACAGTTTCTATAGATTGAATGCCTGCAATCGCAGCACCGCCAACCTTACCTGTTTCCTGAGCTAATCTGGTGTTAGCATCGACGCGGCTGCGGGATAAAGATTGCAGTGCCAAAAAGTTTAAGGCTGCAAAAACAGCGGCAACACTGGTCAATACCCAGTCGTACATAACCATAATTATTGCATAGAAAACCATCATTACCGCGTCGATCGCAGTTGCAGCAAGTTTCCCCGATAAAATTTCAGCAACCTTATCATTAACTTGGCAGCGGCTGCTAATTTCACCTGCAAACCGCTGCGCGTAAAATCCCACAGGCAAGCGCAACGTATGCCAGACAAACTGTCCCGACATCGAAATCGCAAGCTTGTTTGCCAGCCGTCGCAAATAGAAAAGCCTCATTCGCGCTAGCAGCCCTTGAATAGCAGCGGCAAACAACATTCCCAGTATTAAAGGTCGCAGCCAGTCGTGACGGTTTTCGACAAGAATTTCATCCACAAAAATTTGGGTAAATGCCGCGCCAGCCAAACGGGGAACAGTCAGTAATAAACCAGCAATTAAACAAAATGCGATCGCCCAACGGGAACTTTGCAATCGGGAATCTAAAGCACTGGCAATACTCGGTTTTTTCCCACCCTTTTTAAACTCAGGCCCAGGCTCAAAAGTCAAAACAACGCCAGTGTAAGCAGACTTAAATTCTTCTAGGGAAACAGTCCTAGGGCCCGATGCGGGATCGTTGAGGTAAACGCGCTTTTTCTTAATCCCCTCAACCACCAAAAAGTGATTGAAATTCCAAAAAACAATAAAAGGCGGCGGTACAGTTTTCAACTCTTCGACAGTTTTTTTAAACCCTTTAGCATCTAAGCCGTAAATTCTGGCTGCTTTGAGGATATTAGAAGCTTTACTGCCATCGCGAGAAACGCCGCACTCGCTCCGCAATTGAGCTAAAGGTACTGGGTGTTCGCAGTAACTTAAAATAATTCCTAAAGCAGCAGCACCGCATTCTACTGCTTCCATTTGCAGCAGCGTGGGAGTACGAACTCGCCTTAATTTGCGCGGTGTAAAAAACTTGTCAATCCAGGGAATTTTCATCTGTTATAAGGCTAAAATCCATAATAAACTTTGCTTGTATTCGAGTCTAGATCCCCCTAAATCCCCCTGATTGTTGGGGAGTAGGGGTTGACTTTGACTGCTCTTGTCCCCCCCTTGTTAAGGGGGGTTAGGGGGGATCTAGACTTCGATATAAACAAGAGAGACGGTCGGTTTAATAGTAAGGTGCGTTAGACCCGAAATCCTCGATAATCATTCTACAACTTCGTCTGACGCACCCTACAAGTCGATGGGAGTGTGACAGTTAGCCTTAGTCCTAAATTAATAAACTCCTGTCAAAGACCGAAAAATAGGAATCACGTAAGAAATCGGCGCTAACTGCCCGATTTGAACCCGCACTAGCGCAGTAGTACCGGGGGAAATCTTGAGAGGAGGCCCGTTCGAGGAAGACCATTTGTAACCGCTGATAGTGTTCGGATCTTCCTGCAATTCCACAAATATTTGCACGGGAGCACCGCCACCAGCTATGTTTTTTGCGATGCTGTCAGCCAAATTTTCATTGCCGATAATTGACGACATATCTTGATTAGTAACCGGAAAAGGAGAAACTTGGGTTACTTTGCCGACAATGCCGCCGTAGCGTTCCCGCTTGACGACGCTAGGGGTAACTTGTACGGTCATTCCCGGTTTAATTTGCTTGCCGTCTCTGTCAGCAAAATAAACAAGACTGACCATTTTTTCGCGAGAATTTTTAGATTCAACTGTCCCGATCCTTGTACCGATGTTCAGCATTTGACCTGCAACGGCGCTAACTTCTAAAACGCGGCCGTCGTATTGGCTGGTAATTTTGCTGTCGGCCGTCAACTGATTCTGCAAGTGGGCAATCTTGCGTTTAACTTCCTGAATTTGATTTGTTTGGGCGATCGATTTTTCTAAGTCTTGTTGAGCTAGTTTGACCGCTTGGGTTTCCATGTCTTTAATCTTAGTTTTGATTTCGTCAATTTTATTCAGGTTTTGCAGGTACTCCCGTTCGGTGTTACTTTTCTGAACTTTAAGTTCTTGGAGATTGTTTTTAATTTCGTTAAGGCGGTTGAGATTTTGCAGGTACTCCCGTTCGGTATTGGTAGCTTCTACCTTGAGTTGCTGCCGGCTGTTTTTGATGTCGTCAATTTTATTGAGATTTTGCAGGAATTCGCGATCGCTATTGGTTTTCTGAACGTCGAGTTCTTTTAACTGCGTTTCAATATCCGCCAGTTGCATCTGAGAGTCCGCGAATTCCTGTCTCGCTTGCAGCATTACATCCTCGCTGATCGCCCTCTCTTGTTCGTAAAGAACGCGGCGAGTTTCAAACCGCTGCTGTAAAGTTTCCACCAAAGAAGCGATGTGCTGTTTTCGCTGCAAAAGACTGTCCTGTTTTTTGGCGATCGCGGCCAGAGTTTGCTGCCGCAATATCGGCGCAACTTGTTCTCGCCGCAAACTTTCTTCCAAACTTTGGCGTTTTTCTGCTAATGCTGTCAGAGTTTGCTGCCGCAGTACCGGCGCAATTTGTTCGCGGCGCAAACTTTCTTCCAAACTTTGCCGTTTTTGCTCTAATGCCGCCATACTTTGCTGGTGCAGTATCGGTGCAACTGACTCCCTATTCAAGCTTTCTTGAAGGTCTTTTTGCTGCTGTTCTAGGGTTTTTAATTCCAGGGCAATCTGCTGTTTTTGCAGCTTATTAGTATCTTGTTTTTGCCCTTGCAGTTGGGCTAATTTCGCTTTTTCTTGCTCTAACTGCTGCTTGAGGTCTAGTTTATCAATTCTACCGATTTCCTGACCCCGTTTAACAACATCTCCCGGCTTGATATTTAGCTTTACCAATTGACCGGAACTAGCAGCTTGAAATTGCACGACTCGGCGGGGCAGAAGCAACACGCCTTGACCGGAAACAGTCAGCGGAATTCGCCCGATCGCACTCCAAACCCCCGCAGCAGCAACTAAACAGCCAATTGCAGTTAGTGGCAGCCACGATCGAGGACTAACCACCTGCATCATTTCGTCGAGGCGTTCCGGTGAAGATAAGCGATCGATCGCTTCAGTAGTGAAAAGTTTGTTTTGTTTTACCTGCATCAGCTATTCCTTTCGAGAGTGCGATCGCGGCTGTAAGCAGGGGTGTATTTGAAAGGGAAATTCCTTGCAAGTCAATTGAGGCACAAACAATTTCCCAACAAACGTTCAAAGCTTCCGTGCAATTACTTGAATGTTCTCACTCCTGTTTGCAGCTTGCCTGTAAAATCACTTTACGACAATTAACCCTCGTAAGACCTAACTAACAGTAGAGTTTTCAGCTAACAAAAAGACCAGCGTACAGCCAGTCTTCAGACGGGGGAATGACCCGAACTTTCGGCTAGGTATCGCCCGCAGCCAGGGCCTACACATTGGTCACCAGTTAAGCTAAAAACACTTTGGTCAATGGGTAGAATTACTCTAAAGTATCGAAGTAGCAACTTAAAATGTGGTGCGATTTGTTCAATGAGGTGGGTAAAACATTTACGACACCTGCAAGGATTGCTATATAGTTTGATTTTTGATAAAATTAGTGAACCAACCCCAGTGCAACAAAAGGTTCTAGTTTTGCTTGTGTTTCTCTAACTTATACGCAGTAAACCGGGCGCCCGAATCTTTCTTTAAAAAGCTTACTCTACACTGAATATACCTTTTATCTATTGGGGAAGTTCAGTGTAATTGGTGATTGGTAATTGTAGGTTGGGTAGAACTAAGGAATGAGAATTAAATAACTTACAATGCGTGATGGTTCTTGTGGGATGGGCGTCCCGCCCGTCCAGAAAGGGCGGGACGCCCGCCCGTCCAGAAAGGGCGGGCGTCCCGCCCAACCCACAAACTTGTGTAAATTATTTAATTCGCGATCCTAAGAGAAACCGCACCTACAATTACTATTAACAGTCAATCGATTTTAGATTAAAGAATTGAAGCATTGACCCCACGGATAAATTCGGGGGCTTGCTTATCGGATACAGGTTTTTGATTTCTCCGTCCTGAGTCTGCAAAGGAATGAATCACGTGGCGGGTATCCTGGATGCTTTCGGTCAAAATCAACAGTCAAAAGTTAACAGTCAACAGTTAATTGTTAACCGTTGACTGTTAAACTGAATGCCTGTGCCGAACTCGCTAGAAACGGCGGGAATGGCTGTTCATTCTTTGGATTTAGAACTTTTGGAAAGCTTACCTTCAAAAGGTTGAACTCCACTATTGGGATAGTTGTCATCGCTGGGGCTAAAAATCCGCACCGCTGCTTCCGAAACGTAACGCATCGCGTTTGCCAAAGATTTAGAAAGATTCATAGAATCTGCCTCTCTTGTCTGAGTTCTGATACTTTTAATATTACTCAGATTTTTGGGCGGTGGATGACTTTAGCAATATTTATTTGAATTACTTATTGGTCTGCAACAATGAAGCAAGCTGAAGCTTGGAGAAATTACGCATTTTTGGACGATCGACCTTTTGGTGGTAGATTTTTCCTTGCTAAACTCAAGCAGTCGCGATCGCCCTCCGACGCTCAGAAACCGCGTTGTCTAACTCTATTCAAGGGCTGCAACGAAATATTTTCGCAAAAAACCCGCAACGCTTGAGTGTTTGTGCTTAATTCCTGAGTTTGTTAAATTAAGTATTTATATGGGTTTTACCATAATATTAATCTACCCATTAACCGAAATCCGCTATTTAAGGGCATAATCAGCGAATTTCTCCGACAAATATCTGCCATCTTTATCAAAAATTTACAAAAAGATATGGTGTTTGTCACTATAATTAAGAAAAAGAAGTTTGTCCGGGGTTTTTCTTATGAAAACTACCACAGAAAGCCTGCAGCTCACAGGTTTTGAAGAAATCTTAGAAGACCAGGAACTGACGGTTTCTTCAGCAGATTACAGCCTTTTGACCGATCTCTACCAGCTAACGATGGCCGCTTGTTACGTCGGGGAAGGACTCGACGGGCGGGCCGCGAGTTTTGAGTTGTTCGCGCGCAGGCTGCCAGAGGGTTTTGGCTACGCGATCGCGATGGGTTTGGCTCAAGTTATCGATTATTTGGAAAAATTTCGGTTTTCGCCGGCGCAAATTCAGGCTTTGCAGTCCACTGGGATTTTTGCTGGCGCCCCGGAACGATTTTGGACTTTACTCGCCACAGCCCGCTTTACTGGCGATGTTTGGGCGGTGCCGGAGGGGACGGCGGTGTTTGCCAACGAGCCTCTGCTGCGAATTGAGGCTCCTCTGTGGCAGGCTCAGTTAGTGGAAACTTATTTATTGAATGCCATAAATTATCAAACTTTGATTGCGACGCGGGCAGCGCGGCTGCGCGATGTGGCGGGCCCGGAGGCTAAATTGCTAGAATTCGGGACGCGGAGGGCTTTTGGGCCTCAAGCTGCTGTATGGGCTGCTAGGGCTGCCCTGGCTGCGGGGTTCGACGGAACTTCTAATGTTTTGGCTGCTTTGAAGTTAGGCAGCAAACCTGTAGGTACGATCGCCCATGCTTTGGTAATGGCTGTTGCCGCCCTCGAAGGCAGCGAGAATCAGGCGTTTGCAGCTTTTCACCGCTATTTTCCGGGGGCGCCACTGCTGATAGATACTTACGATACTGTGGCGGCGGCGCGGATGTTGGCCGATCGAGTAAACAGCGGTGAAATGCAGTTGGAAGGCGTGCGGCTGGATTCGGGCGATTTGGCGGTGCTGTCTCGGGAAGTTCGATCGATCCTGCCTGGGGTTCCAATTTTTGCTAGTGGCGATTTGGACGATCGAGAAATTGCTAAATTAAAAAGTAGCGGCGCTTGCATTGACGGTTACGGTTTGGGAACGAAGTTGGTCAGCGGTTCCCCTGTGAACGGTGTTTATAAGTTGGTGGAAATTGACGGAATTCCGGTGATGAAAGAGGCAAGCGGCAAGGTAACATATCCAGGAAGAAAGCAAATTTTTAGACATATTGAAAATGGACACATTCTCGGAGATTGTTTGGGATTGTCAGGAGAAACTATTCACAATTGCGATTCTTACTTACCATTAATGGAGTTGGTTGTAAAGGACGGCACACGAGTGCAGAACCAGGAAAGTTTGGACGATATCGCCAAACGAACTGCTGCTTCTGTCGCCAGTCTGCGCCCCGAAACTCGCCAACTTGACAACCCGATTTCGCCGCCTGTGGAAATTTCTACAGATTTGCAGAGTCTCACCCAAAAAACGAAAAAGAGTCAATCGATTTTAGATTTTAGATTTTAGATTTTAGATTGAAGTCAGTAGTCAGTAGTCAGTAGTCAACAATCAACAGTCAACAGTCAACAGTCAACAATTACCGATTACCTATGCAGAAGATTGCTCTTTTTGGAACCAGTGCCGATCCGCCCACAGCAGGACACAAAACAATTCTGAGTTGGCTTTCCCAACATTTTGATTGGGTAGCAGTTTGGGCTTCGGACAATCCTTTTAAGTCGCACCAAACTTCTCTAGAACACCGATCGGCAATGCTGCTGTTAATGATTCAAGAAATTAATTCGCCCAGACACAATCTTTGCTTGCATCCAGAACTCAGCAGTCCGAGGACGGTGGAAACTGTGGAACAAGCAAGATTGCTGTGGCAGGATGCAGATTTGACACTGGTAATAGGTTCTGACTTGGTGGGGCAACTGTCTCGCTGGTACAAATTTGAACAATTGTTAAAACAAGTGGACTTGCTGATAGTACCGCGACCGGGTTATCCGTCAGAACAATTAGATTTGTGGCAGTTGAGGCGCATGGGTGCAGAGGTGGCGATCGCATCTTTGAATGGTCCCAATGTTTCTTCTACCTTCTATCGGGAAACAGGAGACACCCAAGCCCTGACTCCGACCATCGAAGATTACATCAATAGGGAGCATTTGTACGCATGGCACGAGGCACGAAAAAGAGCGAAGGTTGCTCATTAGCTGACTTTAAAGTAGGAGTAGATAATGTGATTTTTTCCGTCGATGCCGTGCAGAACCGCTTGTTGGTACTGTTGGTAATGCGGCAAGACGAACCGTTTATGGATTCTTGGAGTCTTCCTGGTACTTTGGTGCGGGACGGAGAGTCTCTTGAAAATGCGGCTTACCGAATTTTGTCTGAGAAAATTCGGGTAAAAAATTTGTATCTGGAGCAATTGTATACTTTCGGAGAACCGGGGCGCGATCCTCGGGAAATTACCAGGGGCGATCGTTATCTTTCGGTGAGTTATTTTGCTTTGGTTCGCTTTGAGGAAGCTGAGTTAATTGCTGGGAGTGTAGTGGCGGGTGTGGGCCACCGCGTCGGCGGCATTGCTTGGTATCCCGTGCAACAAGTTCCTAAGCTGGCCTTCGATCACAATCAAATTCTCGAATACGGATACCGGCGACTGCGTAACAAACTTGAATACAGTCCGGTAGCTTTTGAAGTTTTGCCGGATGTTTTTACTTTGAGCGATTTGTATCAGCTTTATACAACTATTTTGGGGGAAAGTTTTTCGGATTATTCTAATTTTAGATCTCGATTGTTAAAATTGGGTTTTTTGTGCGATACCGGTGTTAAGGTTTCGCGGGGGGCTGGCCGCCCTGCTAGTTTGTACCGCTTTGATGCGGCCGCTTTTGCTCCTTTAAAAAATAAGCCGTTGGTTTTTATTTAGCTGTTACTTAGATGACATTCGGGGATCAATTTAGTAACATTAGAATAGAAGCTATTAAGGAGTGCAGACGATGAAAGACCCTGATGAATGCGCTAATATTCACGAAGTTCGGGAGGAAATTGATATCATCGATCGAGAAGTGATCGAGGCTTTGAGCAAGAGATTTCAATACGTCATCGCGGCCGCAAGGTTCAAAACGAGTGAAGCTAGCGTTAAATCGTTCGATCGCTTTCACGATATGTTACAGCAGCGGCGCGAGTGGGCTCAAGAATCGGGTTTGAATCCTGATGTGGTTGAAAATATTTACCGGGATTTGGTAAATTATTATATTGAAGAAGAGTTGAAACATTACAAATCCAAGTAATCTTTCGCTACATTCAAATCTAGGACTATAGGAAAGTGAGTCCGCGCGGGCGGACTGTTAGCAATATTTATTAGGTGATTTGGTGAGATGAAAATTGCGATCGCACAACTCAATCCTACTATTGGTGATATCTTGGGCAACTCCAACCTAATTCTGGAGGCTGCGAAAAAAGCTGATGTTGAGGGCGCAAACTTATTGCTAACACCGGAACTTTCCCTGATCGGTTATCCGCCGCGCGATTTGTTAATCAATCCGAGTTTCATTGCAGATGCAGGTGCACAGTTGCTGCAACTGGCGCAAGCTTTGCCGCCGGAGTTGGCAGTCATAGCAGGCACTGCCTTACCTAATGCTAATGCTGTTAAACTCGGCGGAAAATCCTTGTTTAATAGCGCTGTTTTGTTGCAAAATGGCGTGGTCAAACAAGTTTTTCATAAACGCTTGTTGCCTACTTATGATGTATTTGATGAAGATAGATATTTTGAACCGGGAGAAAACAGCAATTACTTTACTATTGGCAAAGTCAAAATCGGCGTTACAATTTGTGAAGATTTGTGGAACAATGAGGAGTTTTGGGGTAAACGCAGTTACGCGGGCGATCCTGTTTCCGATTTGGCAAAATTGGGTGTAGATTTAGTGGTGAATTTGTCGGCATCGCCTTATTCTGCGGGAAAGCGGGGAGTGCGATCGGCGATGTTGCAGCACAGCGTCATCCGCTGCGGGAAACCGATTATTTACGCTAATCAGGTAGGGGGAAATGACGATATTATTTTTGACGGCAGCAGTTTTGCTGTGAATCGAAAGGGTGATTTAATTCAGGTATTGGCTTCTTTTGAAACTGATTTTGTGGTGCTGGAATATGACCCAGCTAAACAAGATTTAGTTGGCAGCGGGAACGGGCAATATGCCCGTTCCACAACTGATTTGGGATTATGTGAAGGACGACAAAAACTAGGTTCGATCGGCAGTGGCGTTGGCAGTGGCGGGAACGGGCAAGATGCCCGTTCCACAACTGATTTGAGTTTTCATCCGGCAGAGGGAGATGCAGAAATTTGGGCTGCTTTGGTTTTGGGAGTGCGAGATTATGTTCGCAAGTGCGGTTTTTCTAAGGTTGTACTCGGTTTGAGTGGCGGGATAGATTCGGCTTTGGTGGCGGCGATCGCCAGTTGCGCGATCGGGCCCGAAAATGTTCTAGGGGTGTTGATGCCTTCTCCTTACAGTTCGGATCATTCGGTTAATGATGCTGTGGAATTAGCCCGAAATCTGGGCATCGCGATCGAACAATTGCCGATCGGCGATTTGATGGAAACTTACGATCGCACTCTCGCCAATTTGTTTGTCAATACAACTTTCGGGATTGCTGAGGAAAATATTCAATCGCGGATTCGAGGCAATCTGTTGATGGCAATTTCTAACAAGTTCGGACATTTGCTGCTTTCGACGGGCAATAAGTCGGAAATGGCGGTGGGTTACTGCACTCTCTACGGCGATATGAATGGGGGATTGGCGGTGATTTCCGATGTGCCGAAAACTCGCGTTTATTCGCTTTGTCGGTGGCTGAATTCTGGCGGATATGTAGGGGCGGTGCCCCCGTGCCCGCCCTCTCCGTACCCACACCCGTGCCAGCCCCTGGGCAAGGAAATTATTCCGGTTAATATTATTAATAAAGCGCCGAGTGCTGAACTGAAACCTGGCCAAATTGACCAAGATTCTTTGCCGGATTACGATGTTTTGGATGACATCTTGTATCGGTTGATAGAACATCACGAATCTGCCCAAAAAATGGTCGCTGCCGGACACGATGAAGCCGTGGTTAAACGGGTAGTAAAATTAGTGAGGCAAGCGGAGTTTAAACGGCGGCAAGCAGCCCCTGGTTTGAAAATTAGCGATCGAGCTTTTGGTACCGGTTGGCGGATGCCGATCGCCAAATCTTCCTTCTATTAAACGCAAAATGGTTAACATCGACGGTACTTTCGGCTTCGATTTTCTCCTTGGAAGTCTCAGCAACGACACGATTAAAGGATTTGCGGGTAATGATACTATTCAAGGTTTGGGGGGAAATGACCGAATTTTTGGCGATCGGGAAAATGACTTGCTAGCAGGAAATGAAGGGGCTGATACGGTGTCTGGCGGGCAGGGAAGCGATACAATCTATGGAGGACAAGAGTCGGATTGGATTTTTGGCGATCGGGGTAACGATTTGCTAATAGGCGGCGAAGGCAAGGATATCTTGACAGGAGGCGCGGGGGAGGATTTATTTGTGATGAAAAAAACCGCCGCCACATCTACTATTACTCAAGCCGATATAATTACAGATTTTGGCAACGGCAATGATAAAATTGTCTTGACAGAAGGCATGAAAATTAGCGATTTAGAGCTTTCAGTTTCCGACAACCAAACTATTATGAAAGATAAAAACTCTGGTAATTATTTAGGAGTTGTTTCGGGAAATTCTAATCTGACTGAATCCAACTTTATGTCGCTGTTTGGCGGACTAGATATGGGTCAGCTTTTGCCAATTTCGGTTAACACGATTATAGCCGATCGCGCGATCGGACTGGAAGTGGCGCAAACTCCCCAAGAACAAGCCACAGGTTTAATGTTTCGCACAGAATTGCCAGACGACAGAGGAATGCTTTTCCCCATCGAACCCGCGCGAAACGTGCGTTTTTGGATGAAAAACGTGTTGATTGAGCTGGATATGGTTTTTCTGCGGGAAGGCGTCGTGCAGGCGATAATTCCTAACGTACCGCCGTGTTTGACCGAAACCTGCCCCAACTACGGCCCGGATGTTCCCGTTGACGGAGTTATTGAACTCAAAGGCGGAAGGGCGGCCCAATTGGGACTCAAAATTGGCGATCGGATTCCCAATTTACCCTAAAAAGGTAGATGATATCATGTCTGTTTGATTCGGACTTGTATGATATTAAATTTTGTAGGGGCGGGTTCACAAACAATAATTGCCCATAATCTACAATATAATAAACCCGCCCCCGCCCATACTACCAGACATGATATGATTTTATCGCAGCATTCAACATTTGTGCATCCCATGAATCCTATTGAATTAAAAATAATCCCCCATCAAACTCAAGACGGTTTAGCTTACCAACATTTGCGCTTGCGAATTACAACTCAAGACGGTATTATCACACCCGATGATTTACAAGGTTTGAAACTTCCTCAAGACGTTCAATTAAGCCAAGGAATTGTCATTGAAGGTAGAGGAGCAATTTGGCTGTACGGGTATTTAGTGCACGAATGTCATCCTGCTGCTTGGGTGGGATGTTACGATCCGCGATTAGAAGGTGCGGTGGTAGTAGCGACGCACAAGCACGAGGTATCTGTTGGACAGGTATTAAAATTGAGTTTACCAAGCGATTAAGACTCTCCTGAGTTTTAGGTGATAATAAATAAAAATAAAACTTCCCGTGGTGGGGGCATATTACCTGCGTTAGCGACACGCTAACACTAATGTTTCCACCACAAATCCAGGAGAGTCGCGATTAAATTAGAGCGTTTTGAGTGAATAGTCCAGACTATTGTGCACCAGACTATCCAGCTATGAATGCCGATCGCGGCAGAATTGCTGTGGGAGGAATTGATATAAATGGCAGGAGAGATAAATTCTCTAACCGTGCAGGTTCCACACCTGTGGATGAGGTAGTTGCACCTCGACTAGATATCTTTTCTACAACTCGCTATCACACCTACGAAACCTAATATCTCACCTTTACTCAAAGAACACGATCGCGAATTACGCACTCCGACAGAGAAACCGGGTTTTTTACCGAATCTGCGAGTCACAACGCAGTATTTTCCTAAAAAACCCGGTTTCTGAACCCCCGTGCAAAAGCCCTAGCAAAAAATGGTTTGACGCGCAATATACTGTTGTTAGCTTTTAGTTATTAATTATGGCAAATTACAGAACTGTATTGTTGTTCAATAGTCTAACTTTAGTGCTAGTTGGGCTAGTGACGGCGTGTCTGAGTTTGTTCGGTTCTTCAGTAAAAGGGTTATTTTTGCCGCCTTGTTCTGCCACGTATCCGGGTGCAGGTTTCTTTTTTTTGGCGTTTCAAATGTTATTTTATTTATCGGTAATGGTGTGCGCTTTTACCTTTGGATTGCTGAGAATTATTCAACCCGATCGCCCAGAAAATCGATTTATTTTATATTCGGCACTGTTTGCAGGTTGCTTTCTGTTCAATGAAGTTTTTCGCACCCACGTTCATCTGGGACGTGCGGGTTTTCCGAAAGTGACAATTGTCATATTTTACGCTGTGCTGGCAATTGCATACGGATTAGCTTTTCGGAGACAAATTCGCTCGACTCCCTATGCTTTACTGCTGAGTGGCGTGGGTTTGTTATTTGTTGCCTTTTTTGCAGAAGCGCTGCCTTTGAAAAACGAGATAATTTCGAGCTTGCTGGAGGGAATACCGAAGCTGTTGAGCGGGATTAATATTGCACTTTATTTTTGGTTTTTGTGTCAGGGTTTGATAGTGCGATCGCTCAATTTTTCTAACAGGAAATCACATCCCGAATGAAGTAAGATGAAGATTTGCCGTTGGGTGGGGGCGGGTTTTTGAGATTGTCGGTTTTTGGCAAATATTGTTGGTAAAACCCGCCCCTACATGATTGTATAATCGGTTAAAACTGAGATATTGCACCCTTTTCAATTAATTGTTTAGGAACAGGCAAGATGCCTGTTCCACAAGAAAATTTATATGTTGTGGAACAGGCATCTTGCCTGTTGCTGAAAATGGTGCCTGTTCCACAAGAAAATTTATATGTTGTGGAACAGGCATCTTGCCTGTTGCTGACAATGGTGCAAAATATCAGTTAAAACAAAAAGTATCGCTGCGCCATTGGCAAAACTGTTGCCGGTTCGCAAGTTAACAATTCCCCATCCGCCCTGACTTCATAAGTTTCTGGATCGACTTCCATTTGTGGCAAATAATCGTTGAGTTTCATGTCTCTTTTGGTAATTTGTCTGGTGCCGGAAACTGCTACCGTGGGCTTTTGCAAACCGAGCTGTGCCGCAATATCTCGATCGCGCGCAGCTTGGGAAACAAACGTCAGACAAGTCGCCCCAATCGCACCGCCAAAACTGCCAAACATCGGCCGCATATGCACCGGTTGCGGCGTCGGAATGCTGGCGTTAGCATCTCCCATCTGCCCGTAGGCGATCGCCCCTCCTTTAATTACCAGTTCCGGTTTCACCCCAAAAAAAGCCGGCCGCCACAAACACAAATCCGCCAATTTCCCCTCTTCCACCGAACCGACATACTGACTAATTCCGTGAGTAATCGCCGGATTAATTGTATATTTCGCAATGTACCGCTTCACCCGAAAATTGTCATTCATCCCCTCTGTTCCCCCCCCTTGGTAAGGGGGGGTTATCCCTCTTGTTTCCCCCCCTTGGTAAGGGGGGGTTAGGGGGGGTAAATTCCCCCTTTGAACCTTCATTTTATGTGCCGTTTGCCAAGTCCGAATAATCACCTCTCCAACTCTTCCCATCGCCTGAGAATCAGAAGAAATCATACTAAACGCACCTAAATCGTGCAAAATATCCTCAGCAGCAATAGTTTCCCTTCTAATTCTCGATTCAGCAAAAGCCACATCTTCAGGAATGCCTCGATCCAAATGGTGGCAAACCATCAACATATCTAAATGTTCTTCTAAAGTATTGACAGTGTAAGGGCGAGTCGGGTTAGTTGACGAGGGCAAAACATTAGCTTGTCCGCACACTTTAATAATATCCGGTGCGTGTCCGCCGCCAGCACCTTCGGTGTGGTAAGTGTGAATAGCGCGATTTTTAAAGGCGGCAATTGTAGCTTCCACAAATCCCGCTTCATTGAGAGTGTCGGTGTGAATTGCAACTTGCACATCGTACTCGTCAGCTACACTCAAACAAGTGTCGATCGTTGCTGGTGTAGTTCCCCAATCTTCGTGGAGTTTCAAACCCATTGCGCCGGCAAAGATTTGTTCAACTAATCCTTGGGGTTGACTGCTATTTCCTTTACCTAAAAACCCTAGATTTACGGGGAAAGCGTCAGCAGCTTGCAGCATTCGGTACATATGCCAAGGCCCCGGAGTGCAAGTTGTGGCGTTTGTACCCGTTGCGGGGCCAGTGCCGCCGCCGATCATTGTCGTGATTCCAGAGGCGATCGCCACTTCAATTTGCTGCGGACAAATAAAGTGAATGTGAGTGTCAATTCCCCCGGCAGTCAGAATCATTCCTTCACCGGCAATTACTTCAGTACCAGGCCCGATAATAATATCTACCCTATCTTGAATGTAAGGATTTCCGGCTTTACCAATTTTGTAAATTTTCCCGTTTTGAATCCCAACATCTGCTTTAACAATTCCCCACCAGTCTAATATTAAAGCATTAGTAATCACCGTGTCAACAGCTCCGTCTGCATTAGAAATAGGCGACTGTCCCATGCCGTCGCGAATGACTTTGCCACCGCCAAATTTAACTTCATCCCCGTAGGTTGTGAAGTCTTTTTCAACTTCTATGAATAATTCTGTATCGGCTAACCGGACGCGATCGCCCACAGTCGGCCCGAAAGTTTCCGCGTAGGCGCGGCGATCCATTCTGTAACTCATTTTAATCCACTCCTAATCAGATTTCCTAGAATTTTTGTCATTGCCCAAATACTTGAGTATACATTAATTTATGCTACAAGCCTTCTGTGTGTATACCTTCTATAAACTCAACCAATGGTTTGAAACATTGAGTACATTTCTCGGCAATTTCTTGATACGAAGTCTTCCCTAGTATCAATTTTGCATCCACTTTTTTATTGTATCCTGTGCCAGCATCTCGGAAAAGTTGATCTACAATTTTCGAGGGGGGGCGATCGTGATTTTGGTCTTCTACTGGTATTGTCCAGGTGACAGCTAGAGAAGTAACTCCTAGTTTACCTCGTAATGCAGATTCAGCCGCCAAAATCAAAGCTTCCATTTCGTATTTAAAACAAAAAACTTTGAAGCGTTCTTTGAGACGTTCATCCTGAATACCTTTCTTTTGTAATGCTTGATAAAAATTCTCCATAATTCCAGCTTTTAGCTGTTGAAAAGTCTCATGGGGAAACCCTTTATTCTTAGGATATAAGTCTGGCAAGAGAATTACACTTGAATTCGGAGTCCTGCAAAGAATATTAACAGCTTTTATTGGAGCATTCAGCAGCAACTCTTTTTTAGCGTCACCTCCTCTATCATTGTTCTCTCCTTTGATTGGAAAAAACTCTATACTGACACCTTCTTCAGATTTTTGGTCAATCAAATTTACTAACAATGCTTCCATTGCATTTTTATCTGATGGCCCTTCTACATAGATAATTACCCTCATGGTAGAAGCTCCAATTCATCACTGCGGTGGAGTTTTTCAATTTCCTCTGTCCCAAAGTCATCAACCATATCTGTTAAAACTTTGGAATTACCAGGTTTAATAAACTTTGATTCTCCATTCTCCTTTCGCATCACAGCAATTTGGGAAATATCAAATTGGGTTAAAAAATAAGAAGAATGAGTAGCCAAAAGAACCTGAGTGCGTTCAGCAGCTTTTTCAAACAATCCTGCTAAAAGAGGGAGTGTCCGAGGATGAACACCTTGATCCGGCTCATCAATACAAATTAGAGAGGGTGGTTTCGGGTGCAAACAAAGACAAATCCAACAAATTAATCTTAGAATACCATCGGATAAATCCGCAAGACTTAAATCCTGGTTAATCCCCTTTTCCTGCCAAAATGCGATAACTTCTCCAGGCCCGCCGCGAGCTTTTACAGTCAATTTTTTGAATCCTGGAATAACTGATTGTAAATGTTGTTGCAGGTCATCAAAAACGGCGCTATGTTCAGTCCTTAAATAGTGTAATACTGAACTCAAATTGCCTGCATCTTCATCCAACACTGGTTCTTGTTCAATGAGAACAGATTTGCGAATTTTGTGATTAGCAATGTTAAATGAACTGTAAAATTTCCAACCCCCGATATACTCTCGTAGTTTATAGAGAGTTGCTAAATCTGGATTTGTTATTGTCCTGAGTGCGAGTTGATTGCGTTTGGGAAATACGCGATTTGTCTCTGCATATCCTGGTTCGCGATACAAACCTTCAGTACCTTTAATATCCATGAACAAATGTTGAGATGACTCCACTCGCTCGAAAGAAATTTGCGGATTGCTTCTCGGCCCCATGAGTTCTCCTTGATAGGAGATATTAGACTCACCTGTATCAATTTTAAGCTCCCATTCAAACTTTTCTGAGCCGGTAATATGGAAAATCTGTTGACCGATAGAACCCTTAATAATTTCGTTAGGAATCTCGCTTTCCATACTGTCGGTCAAAAATTTTAGAAACTCAAACAGGCTTGATTTCCCAGAACCATTAGCTCCCACAATAATTTCTAGTGGTTCCAATGGAGCAGTAAAATCTCGGAATGGTCTATAACCCTGAATTTTGATTGAGGTTATTCGGGAGTGCGGTGTCATTTCGCTACCTGTCGTTTTAGTAATATTGTTGATAATACAGGACTTACGCACGGCTGCCAAAAACCAGGTTTTTCTGTCAATATCTATCGCATAGATGCACAATTTTTCTCAGAAACTGGGTTTTTCGCGTAAGTCCTATAATAGTCTAATTGTCTCTCATCCATCTAACATACCATTCACTTTTCCATTAAAGCCGTAGACTTGACGACTACCAACAAACGGCACTAATTGAACTTCCCTTTCATCTCCCGGTTCAAACCTGACTGCTGTACCTGCGGGGATATCCAACCGCATTCCTTTGGCTTGTTCTCGATTAAACTCTAAGGCTTCGTTGGCCTCATAAAAGTGATAGTGGGAACCGATTTGAATGGGTCGATCGCCTTTATTTCCTACAAGCAACCGCAGCGTTGGGCGATCGGCATTTAATTCTATTTCGCCTGCTGAAACAATCATTTCTCCTGGAATCATTTTTTCCTCCTCTGAGTCTCTGTGGTTAATTTTTTAACGGATCGGATCGTGCACTGTTACCAACTTAGTTCCGTCGGGAAAAGTCGCCTCCACCTGGACTTCATGCACCATTTCTGCTATCCCTTCCATCACATCTTCCCGCGTCAGGAGAGTTGTTCCATAACTCATTAAATCGGCGACGGTGAGGCCATCTCTTGCTCCTTCTAAAATGGCGGCGGAAATGTAAGCTAGCGCTTCTGGATAGTTTAATTTTAAACCTCTTTGTTTGCGGCGCTCTGCTACCAGGGCGGCGGTGAAAATCAGCAGTTTGTCTTTTTCTTGGGGGGTGAGTTGCATTTTTATTCTTGTAAGTGCGATCGCATTATTTGGTTATGATATCGTTTACGGTTGTTGCTGAATGATTAAGAATGATTAAACCGCAGAGGGCGCAGAGGGCGCAGAGTCAGAGAAGAGAGAGATGAATAATCTAATTAGGAGGGCAACTATAGATTGAAACTCAAAGATCATCCTATTTTATCCAAACTCTGGGCAAACAGCAAGGGCGTTCTGAAAAAGATAAGCGCAGCAAGTGCCAAATGTTGACAAACCAGTCTCTAGCTGCGGTGGTGGATGTACCGCGATATCGGCACAGCAAACCGTTAGGAATACGAGTCACGCCGACGGTGGAATTACCAGGATAAATTGTTGCCTCAGATGGCAAATTTCGCACTTTTTCCACGATTTCTGTGGTTACGGGTTCGCCTACCCAAGCGAGGGTGGCGACTACGGGTTTTCCTGCGAGGCCGTGAGGACTTTCGAGCATTTTTTCTCCACCTTTGAGCAATTGTCTGTCAATCCATAAAGGGCTGTTTTGTTGCCAGATTTCGGTGTGCGAGATCCATTCTCCAGACAAGAACTTTTCGCCCCTAGCACTGCGTCCAAATCTGGTAATTTCCCACAGTAAAATCCTCGCTGTTGGTGCTAATTCTACCCGCAAATTTTGCCGATATATTGCGCCGTCAAAAACTATTGTTTCTTGTGGCAGCCATTCTAAATTAGCACCGGGTTCTAGTTTGATGTCAATATTTTGTTGTGATTCTAGTCCGCTGCTACGATATATTTTACCAGCGGCGGCGCTGGTAATCAAGGCTTTGGCGTTGGGTTGGAGGTGAAAATGGCTGGAAAGTCGATCGCCCCCGACAACTCCACCAGCCGTGTGCAAGATGACGCTGTGACAAATCTCTTTACCTTCAGGATAAAACGGGCGCTGCACCTTTAGGGGCGCTTGCATTTGATTGTGAATGATTTGAGTTGAGCCGCTGCGGTTAGCGTAGACTAAATCCAGGCTGCCGTGCCATCCATTTTCAACTTGATCTATATGTTGTTTGGTCAAATTTTCCGTCACTAATTTTTAAATTTAAAAACATTCCCAATCAAAAACATACCACGACTGCGGCGCTTCCCTGCAATTAGTTAAATAATGATAATCGTTCTCTGAAATATTTTTGGTTTCTGCACTTATTAGTATAAGAATTTACATTTATCAACCATCAGATCGGCGAAGATGCGCGTACCATGTAAAAATCAGTAACTAGAGGAGTGCAGAATATGCCTCAAGTTCTCTTCAAAGTTGATTTGACCAAACCGATGTCAGAACAGGAATTAGTCGGTCACAATCGCTGGCATCCAGATATTCCAGCAGTAGTTTCCGTCAATCCCGGCGATGTATTTCGCATCGAGTGCAAAGACTGGACAGACGGACAAATTAAAAATGACGACAATCCCGACGACATTCGCGATGTAGACTTAACAGTAGTTCACGTTTTGAGCGGGCCAATTTACGTTAACGGCGCGCAGCCGGGGGATATTCTAGTAGTCGATATCCTCGATATCGGGGCTTTGCAAGGGGACGAATGGGGTTTTACGGGAATTTTTGCTAAAGAAAACGGCGGCGGTTTCTTAACCGAACATTTTCCGACTGCTGCTAAAGCAATTTGGGATTTTCAGGGAATTTATACCGCTTCCCGACACATACCAAAAGTCAGGTTTGCTGGGATTACTCATCCGGGTTTAATCGGCTGCGCTCCTTCTCAGGAATTGTTGAATAAATGGAACAAACGGGAAGCGGAATTAGTAGCAACAAATCCCGATCGAGTGCCGCCTTTAGCAGCGCTGCCGAACTCCAAAAATGCAATTTTGGGCTCGCTGCAAGGGGCAGAATTCGATCGAGTGGCGGCAGAAGCGGCGCGCACTGTTCCTCCCCGCGAACACGGCGGCAATTGCGATATTAAAAACCTGTCGCGGGGTTCGAGAATTTATTTCCCGGTTTATGTCGAAGGCGCGAAACTTTCGATGGGAGATATTCACTTTTCTCAAGGAGACGGGGAGATTTCATTCTGCGGGGCAATTGAAATGTCGGGCTACATCGACCTCCACGTTGATATTATCAAAGGTGGCATGGATAAATACGCGATGGTCAACCCGATTTTCAAACCAGGGCCGGTGGAACCCCGCTATTCTGAGTACCTCGTTTTTGAAGGGATTTCTGTTGATGAATTTACGGGTCAGCAGTATTATATGGATGCCCACGTTGCTTATCGACGAGCTTGTTTGAATGCGATCGAATATTTGAAAAAGTTTGGTTTTACCGGAGAACAAGCGTATTTGCTGTTAAGCTGTGCTCCTGTGGAGGGTCGCATCAGCGGCATTGTGGATATTCCCAATGCTTGCTGCACGATTGCTTTACCGACAGAAATTTTCCAGATGGATATTCTGCCGTCTTAATTAGTAGGGCGGGCCGGGCCAGTCAAGGGGGTGTGAACTTAAGACTAAAGCCCTCTGTATCTCTCGCTTTTATCCGAGTCTAGATCCCCCTAAATCCCCCTTAAAAAGGGGGACTTTGAGCGCTCTTCTCCCCCCCTTTTTAAGGGGGGCTAGGGGGGATCTAGAGGAATGTGACTCAGACAGCAGACTGATACTAACTTTGACCTTAAGTTGAACTTAAATTAACACAAATGCGCGGCCCGCCCTAGTCATTGCATCCAAATTTACCCTCAAAAATTGATATGCCTCTATACGATTTTAAGTGTGAAACTTGCGGCATTTTTGATAAGTGGCGCCCTCTTGCAGAATCAGATACACCGGTGCTTTGCCCGAATTGCGAAACTGTTGCTAAACGCATCTTTTCGCCGCCGATGATTTTAACGGGAAAGCTGCGGTTGAAAGGTCAAGAAAATCGGGAACCGGAGGTAGTTAAGCGTTCTGAGCAACCTAAACCGCAGCGGAATCGCGAACACCGAGGGGGACGACCTTGGATGATCGGTCACTGATCCAGTTTGATATTCCGACAGTCCGATAGTCCGGCAGGGAATGAATTCCCTGCCTCAAAGCGAAAGTCCTCTTAAGAGGACTGTAAAGTTAGTATTTGCTTGCTGTGCGTAAGTCCTGTATTTCAGTCGGTTTCAACCGACTTTTGCTATTAGACAGGGACTTCAGTCCCTGGCGGGCCTGGCGGGCCTGGCGGGCAAAGGAAGTATGAATCAATTCTACTCTCTTTAAAAAAGGCTAGGGAGTATCGAAATTTTAAGCGATCGCTGCGTAACTTCTAACCAGATTATACTAATTAATATGCGTTTTAAATTATCCTCCCATGCCAGCAACCCCTGAAAGCCTCCAAAAATTCGTTACCTACTGCCAACAACACATTACAGGCGATGAAAAAGGACAAGCACAGGTATTTTTAGACCGCTTCTTTCGGGCTTTCGGCCACGATGGGGCATTAGAAGCAGGCGCAACCTATGAGGAACGCATAGAAAAAAGCAGCAAAAAAGGTCAAATGGGATTTGCTGATTTGGTGTGGAAAAAGCACGTTTTGATTGAAATGAAAAAGCGCGGTGAAGATTTGACTAAAAGAGAACACCGCACCCAAACAGAACGCTATTATATTCGCCTCAAAAAAGACGATCGCCCGCGCTACGTGATGATGTGCAATTTTGACGAGTTTCACATTTACGATTTCGACCTTCAGCCGGATCAGCCTGTAGACATTATATCCCTAGAGCAATTGCCCGCGCGATCGCCCGCTTTTGCCTTTATGGAATCTACTAGCCGCCGCCCCATATTCAAAAACAACCAAGTCGAGATTACCGAAAAAGCTGCTAGCAGAATGGGGATGCTGCTGGAAATGCTAATCGAGCGCGGCAAAGAGCGCAAATTTGCTAAATTTAATCAGTTTCAGGCACAGCGATTTGTGTTGCAGTGCGTCTTAGCAATGTTTGCCGAAGATAGGGGACTTTTGCCACCTGCACTATTTACTCGCTGCGTCAAAGATTGTCTGGAAGGAGCAAGTTCTTACGATGTCTTGGGCGGCTTATTTCAAGCAATGAATCAGCAGGGAGTCACGCCGGAAGGACGTTATGAAGGAGTCGAGTATTTCAACGGCGGATTATTTTCGGAAATACACCCCATTGAACTGCAACAGGGAGAGTTGAAAATATTAGAAGTTTGTGCCGAACAAAACTGGAGTCAGGTACGCCCTTCTATTTTTGGCAATATCTTTGAATCGGCTTTGAAAACAGATAAAAAACAGCGCCGCGCTTATGGGATTCACTTTACTACTGAGGGAGACATTCGCCGCATTGTTTTGCCCACAATTAGCTATTACTGGGAAGAGCGAATTAACGCTGCAAATACCGTAGCCAAACTGCAAAATCTGCACCAAGAATTAGGTCGCTATCGCGTCCTAGATCCGGCTTGCGGTTCAGGTAATTTTCTGTATGTAGCTTATCAGGAACTCAAGCAAGTTGAAAAGTTACTTTTAGATAAGCTAAACGAGTTCGACGGTACAAGAGGTTATATGAATTTAGTCACGCCGCAGCAATTTTACGGCATGGATATTAACTCGTTTGCGGTGGAGTTGGCGCGGGTGACGTTGATGATTGGCCGCAAGGTGGCGATCGATAATTTGGGATTGAAAGAACCTTCTCTGCCTTTAGATACTTTGGATAAAAATATTGTCTGTAAGGATGCTTTATTTACTGATTGGGTGAAGGCTGACGCGATTATCGGCAATCCTCCGTTTTTAGGCGGAAAGCACATGAGGATTGCCCTGGGAGATGAATATATTGACCGCGTGTTTAAACGCTTCCCTGATGTGAAAGATTCGGTTGATTTTTGTGCTTATTGGTTTCGCATAGCTCACAATAATTTAGAACTAAATGGCAGGGCTGGTTTAGTTGCTACTAATTCAATTAGTCAAGGTAAAAGTCGTGCTGCTGCTTTAGATTATGTCGCGCAAAATGGCGGTCACATTTATGCAGCCGTTTCTACTCAGCCTTGGTCTGGCGAAGCTAAGGTTCATGTTAGTTTGATTAACTGGAGCAAGGAAAAACCGAAAGTTTATTATTTAGATAACCTCGCGGTTTCTAGTATCAACTCTTCGCTGCAAGCTACGATTGATGTTTCTCAAGCTGCTAGGTTGTCAGCGAATTTAAACAAATGCTTTCAAGGGGTAATTCCGGTGGGTATGGGATTTATCGTTACTCAAGAACAGGTTAATGATTGGATTAAAGAAGATACTAAAAATCAAGAGGTTCTTAAACTTTTTTCAATGGGTGCAAATCTAGCAAAGAATCCTAACGGTATGCCGGAACGCTGGATTATTGACTTCAATGATATGAGCATTGAAGAAGCGAGTGAATATGTGCTGCCTTTCGAGTATGTAAAAGCTCATGTCAAGCCTGAACGAGATAAAAACCGCAGAGAAGTAACTAAAGTTAATTGGTGGAAATATGGCGAAAAACGACCAGCAATGAGAAAGGCGATCGCCCCTTTATCTCACTACTTTGCAGTTCCAGAGGTATCCAAATGGGCTGTTTTCGTTCCTTGCTCTTGTGAATGGCTGCCCGGAAATAAAACTAAAGTCGTTGTCTCTGATGATTTTTATATTCTCGGCATTCTCTCATCTAAAATTCACCGAATTTGGATGCACGCTCAAAAATCAACTCTCAAAGGAGATATCGCATACACCCACAATACCTGCTTTGAAACTTTCCCATTTCCCCAGACACCGACTCGTAAATCAGTAGAGCAAATTCGGGCAACGGCGGTCGAATTGCATCAATACCGCACTCAACAAATGTCAGCAAAGCAGTGGGGAATTACTCAACTTTACAATAAATTTTTTGAAGAGCCAACAAGTCAACTTTATAAACTTCATGCTAAGCTCGATCGCGAATGTAATGCAGCTTACGGATTTACTGACAGCGACTATATTTTACCAAAAGTGCTGGAATTAAACCGAGAACTGGCAGAAAAAGAAAAACGGGGCGAATCGGTAGTTGGGCCTTGTGTCCCAACTGACTACAAATACTAATCGCTGTTATCAGAAATTTTGTAAATCTGGGTATAATCACATAGATTGTTGATAGAGATCACAAACACTCTAGTCTAAAAAGAGAGATACTAGGGGAAGCGTTGAGTTTTGAGTGAAAGATTTCAAAATTCAAAATTCAACACTCAAAACTGCTTTCGACCTTCAGCATAAGTGCATTCTGCTTTTCTTCGCTCAATTACTCCTGATTAGTTTGGGAGGAACTTCCAATGTTATTATTTAACCACAGTCAGTCCAAGAATAGCAAGGTAGAGCAAGAGCACTATGCTCAAAAACATTTGTTACAAAAATCAACTATTAATATAACTGGGCTAAAGGCAGAATGCAACCGTTTGCGGATCGGTCAAAAGATTAGCTATGGCTATGCTTTAGCTATCGGCATAGCGATTTTGGGAACTGGTGCGGGACTGAGATTGGGAGACTACTTTCGCAAGCAAGCTTTAGTTCAGGTGAATGTTGCTGGGCAGCAGCAGCAAATGTTGCAAAATTTGCAAAATACCGTATTTGAAGCCCGATCGCACGCGGCGAGATTGCCGGCCGTTTTGGGAAACACGGTGTTGCTGCAATACGAACAAGATCGGTTTTTCGGGCAAATCACTCAGGCGAAAATCCTGATTTCAGAAATTGAATCTTTTGCACTAGAAAATCATGATAGACTAGCAACAGAAGAGGCAGCATTGCAGGCTCTCTTGAAGAAATCTGCCCTCGTCATTGATTACTACGCTCAGCTAATTAAATTGCAGTTAAAAGAAGCGGAAGTAGGGAACTTGCCACCCAACAGCATCGAGTCCGCACAGCTACAAATGTTGAGGACTAGCAGCGGCAAAGAGGCGATCGTACTAGATAACCTTGCTCAACGTTTAACTGACCTAATTTCAACAGTAGAACTTCACAAACAGGAAGGAACCCAAGCATTAGAAGAATCTGAAAATTTGCGAAACCGAATTATTCTCGGAAGTATGCTAATTTCAGCACTCATCGCTGTGGCACTGGCGGACAAAACCAGCCGCGCGATCGCCCAACCCCTCGAAACCGTCACTAATGTGGCTCAGCAAGTCACTCGCGAATCAAATTTTAACCTGCAAGTACCAGTCACAACCGACGACGAAATCGGAGTTTTAGCGGTCTCTTTCAATCAATTAATTCAGCGAGTTAGCGAGTATACAAAAGAACTAAAAGAAACTCAATCCCAATTAATTCAAACCGAAAAAATGTCATCTCTCGGTCAAATGGTTGCAGGGATAGCCCACGAAATCAACAATCCTGTCAACTTCATCGGGGGCAACATTGACTATGCCAACCAATACATCAAAGATTTGGTAGATTTGGTAACTCTCTATCAAGAATATTATCCCAACCCACCAGATGCCATTCTAGAGCGCATCGAAGACATTGAACTCGAATTTCTCAGAGAAGATTTACCAAAAACTCTCTCTTCGATGAAAATGGGAGCCGACCGCATTCGCGAAATTGTCGTCTCCATGCGGAATTTTTCGCGATGCGACGACGGAAAAATGAAATCAGCCGACATTCACGAAGGAATTGATAGCACCCTCGTAATTCTCAATCATCGGCTCAAACAAGGTATTCAAGTTATTAAACAATACGGCAAGTTGCCTGCGGTTGAGTGCTATCTGGCCCAACTAAATCAAGTATTTATGAACGTGATAGGCAATGCAATAGATGCGCTGGAAGAGGTGAAAAAGGAAGACAAAGGCTATTCGCCAACGATTTGGGTTAGCACGGAAGTTACGGCCGACAATACTGTCACCGTCAAGATTCGGGATAACGGGCCGGGAATTGCCTCCGCAAGCGTCCAACAGATATTTGACCCATTTTTTACTACAAAGTCGATCGGCAAAGGTACTGGATTAGGATTGGCTATTTCCTATCAAATCCTTGCCAAGCATCAAGGCAAAATTGAGGTAAATTCTCAAATAGGACAGGGCACGGAATTTGTGATTACTTTGCCAGTTGCTGCGTAATATAGGACGGGCTAGAAGCCCATTCCACAAATTTGGGACGGGCTAGAAGCCCATCCCACAAATCCTGCAAGAATTACTATAAGCTGGCGCGCATCTAATTTGAAGAATCCTCTTTCTGAAAACTCTTGTGGGCTGGGCTTTGAACATCGCCCGAAAAAAATAAAGTTAAATGCCGCAACAGCTTATTAACTCACAAATGATTGAAATGGATGGGGGCGGAGGGACTTGAACCCACACGACCGTTTCGGGTCAACGGATTTTAAGTCCGTAGCGTCTACCATTCCGCCACGCCCCCCTTTGGTCAAGCTGCTGTGGTTTTGAGCCACTAAGAGCAACAGCCTTTTATTCTACAGCCAAAACCCCAATTTACGCAACCCCTAATCAAAAAATTCCCAAAAGTCGCGCTGGATCTCCGCAAGCGGTACAATAGTTAACCAGCTAACGCAGCGTGCCAACTGACTTACCCGTGTTATTATTCCCCTAAAGCAAATCTATGTATATTACCTTACTGCTTTACGCCGTCTTGGCAGGAGCCTACCTCCTGGTAGTACCCGCCGCCACCTACGCTTACCTGAACAGCCGCTGGTACGTCGCTACCTCTTTTGAGCGCGGCTTCATGTACTTCTTGATGTTCTTCTTCTTCCCAGGTATGTTTCTGCTAGCTCCGTTTTTGAATTTTCGGCCCAAACGGCGGCAGATAGAAGCATAAATGCGACGTATTGACGTAATTGGAATCAGTGTCGGCTTTTTTGTAGCAGGTGGGTTTGTCTACTTGCTACTGCAATTTGCCGGACTCGACAGCATGAATGCAGGGATTTGGAGTCAGTTATTTTTGGTCGCCGGCTTGATTGGCTGGCTGGTGACTTATTTATTTCGAGCACTGACTCAAAATATGACCTACAGCCAGCAATTGCAAGACTACAAAGAAGCTGTCTTGCAGAAGCAGCTAGATGCACTCACTCCTGAAGAATTAGCCAAACTTCAAGCCGAAATTGAGCAGGAAAAAGATAATTAGTCATTAGTCATTAGTCATTAGTCATTAGTCATTAGTTATTAGCAATAAACGGTGAAAAAATGACTGCCGACTAAAAGCTAAGGAAGATGAATATAGACCGCCAAGTAATGATTGCTGACTAATGACTAATGACCGCTGACTAATGACTAATGACTAATGACTAATGACCAATGACTGATGACTAATAACTAATGACTAATAACTAATGACTATTTCTAATTGTTTTGAAACGTTACGCAAGAACCACCAATGTGCATTGATTCCTTTTATTACTGCTGGCGACCCCGACTTGGAGACAACGGCTAAAGCACTGCAAATTTTGGATGATAACGGTGCAGACGCGATCGAGCTTGGCGTTCCCTATTCTGACCCGCTAGCTGACGGGCCGGTGATTCAAGCTGCTGCTACAAGGGCTCTACAGCGGGGAACGCGGTTAGATTCGGTGCTGGAAATGGTAGCGAAAGTTAGTCCGAATTTGCGATCGCCCATCATTCTCTTCACATACTACAACCCGATTTTGTACCGAGGTATAGAAACCTTCTTGCAGCAAATCAAAAGTGCTGGAGTTCAGGGATTGGTTGTACCAGACTTGCCCTTAGAAGAAGCAGACAGTCTCATCCAACCTGCCAACAAATTAGGGATTGAACTAACATTATTAGTTGCTCCCACAAGTCCCAAAAGTCGTATAGAAGCGATCGCTCGTCAGTCTCAAGGATTTATTTACTTAGTCAGTGTGACGGGGGTTACGGGAGTACGCGAAGGCTTAGAAACGAGAGCCAAAGAGTTGCTGCAAGAACTTCGCACCGTCACCGACAAACCCATCGGCGTCGGGTTTGGTATATCGAAACCCGAACACGCTCGCCAAGTGAAAGAATGGGGTGCAGATGCTGCGATTGTTGGTAGTGCTTTTGTCAAACGCTTGGCCGAAGGAACTCCAGAACAGGGTTTAGAGGCGATCGGCGAATTCTGCAAAAGTCTAAAAACAGCGATTCAAAATGCTTAGTAAGTGTGCACATACTTTCAGCCATTAGACAGATGTGTGCGATCGGGATAGGCCACGACAATTGCGATTAAAGACCTTGTTGTACTTGAGATCATACATCCACTGCCTTCTGGTTCCTGACCGGAAGGTTTTTTTTTGAACTTAAAAGGCAAAACATCTCAACCTAGTGCGCGCACAGAGAACCAAACAGCCATGTAGGGAAACGACATTGCCTTGTCCGGTGCGGGATGCTGCGACTTTTAATAATAGGTAGAAGATTGAGGATTGTCCATTCCTTCTTCCTGATTGCTGATTTCTATCCGCTCGCCAAGCCGAAGAGCCTTCTTCCTTCTTCCTTCTCCCTTCTCCCTTCTTATTTCTTCCTTCTTCCTTCCTTCTTCCTTCTACTATAACTTAAGGAATGTAACTTGGGATAGATGAAAAGCTGCGGTTTCTATTCGTATACTTAAAAAAGTGTTTAAGTGCCTAATTTGGTAAGGCTAGACATCTACAAAGCCACAAAGCATTTGAGCATCTCACAATAGAAAGGAGCATTTTTATGAAGAGACTAACTGCATTTCTGAAAAAAATTCGAGCTGTACAAATCTTAACAGTTTTTCTGGCTGGCATTTTAGTATTAGTGAGTACAGCCTGCAGCGGCCCTGGTGTGGCGGCAGGAAAAACGGATGTGATGCCAGGAAAAGCTGATGCGAGGGTAGGAAAAACAGCCGACCAAATTAGAGAAGAAGTGCCGACCGGGGCTGTAACGTCCGAATTCAAAGGCGGCATGAACGACTACCCCGATGTCGATCCCAGAAACAAAAAGCTTACAACACAAGAAGCAAAAGCTCAGCTTCTCAAAGAGGAAGCGCAGCACCGCATTGACACGAAATCTAGCAACAATGTAGGCGAAAATGTACGGCGGGTAGCGGATGACGCGCCTGAGAAACTAGGCCAAATTGGGGACAAGGTGAAGGAAGATGCTCGCACCGCCCAGCGCAAAGCTGATAACTTTGGCGACAAAACCAAACAAGGCTTTTCTAATCTTAAAGAAAACACTCGCGATGGCTTGAAGGGAGCAAAAGATATTGTTAAAGAAGCCACGCAGGGAGCAAAAGAAAGAGTATCAGAGGGTACTGAGTCTCTGAGATATGGTACCAGCGGCGGTCAAGAAAATATCAATGATGCAGCACGAGATGCAAGATAGAACGCTGAAGAGGCCTCGGACAAGGTTCCCTAGAAAGTGAGTCGAGATATTGACTGACCTCAACGAGCGACAAAAAGAGCGACAGACGACTAATCTCAAATAACGCTGTTTCCTTCTCGGGAAGCTACATTCCGACAGGGGTTTTAACCCCTGTCGGAATGTAGGTAAAGTCAATCGATTTTAGATTTTAGATTTTAGATTTTAGATTAAAGAATTGAAGCCTTGACCCCACGGATAAATTAGGGGGCAAGTTTATCGGATACAGGTTTTTTATTTCTGGACGGATGAATCCGGGGGCTTGTATCCTGGATGCTTTCGGTCAATCGATTTTAGATTAAAGATTAAAGATTAAAGAATTGAAGCATTGACCCCACGGATAAATTCGGGAGACTGGAATGCCACTGCTTTCACGACGGATTTTTATAATTTCTATAGAGTATATTTGGACTTTTTAAGGTAGTAAGTTTTTGATCGGCTTCGCGGAAATTTGGGCGATCGCGCTATATTAAATTCACTTAATTAGCAATTGTATTTTTCAAGACATGATAAGGCAGCGTTTCTACCGTATTACGCCTTCATTGAATCGCATTTGAGATTAACAGCAGAAACTTATACGTAAGTAAAAAGCTTTAATCTCGATCGCCCAAGTATAAAATGTTGTTCATTAACAGATAATTGGAATTTGGGATCGACCGCTAGAAAATTATGGTATTTATGCCCTAAGATAGATACACTAAGTTTTGTCACCTTAATGTCTGGGTGGAGGCCAGCCGATATGGACGCAATAGTAGATTGGACTACGGTAATACCGGGGTATCGCCCGATCGCGCACTTGTACACAGATTCTCGATCGGCTATCGATCCGTTCGTGCGCGTGAAACACCGACAACCCGCCGCTAAAATTCTCAAACCTACGTCGTGGTGGCGGAGGATTTCCGGGACGCGGTGCTGCCACAATCGAATAAAGTTGCATTAGCGACCGTTAATTGCATCGGGAGAAATAGTCCTCAACCGAACAGACATTCTCGACGAACTTGAACGCAGACCGGTTATTTACAAATACATTAAACATTCCAATCTTTCAATTAATCTAGACTGTTATCTGCCAGATGGAGGTGTATAAATTTTAGCAAAAAGAGGCCACGGATGCGGGATATATTCGAGCCGTAATCCGCCGCCAATCGACAGGGGAAATGGAGGCAAACCTTATCTTGGGAATTCTGTTTTGATGCTAGTAACTATGATGCACGACTTTCATGATGCGCTGGCCGATTTGGCACTCTATGCAGATGCCACACCGGCGGAGCGCCAACAAATCCTTAAGCGCGTTGGGGCTAGTCAGAAAAAACTCAAAGAATTCGCGCACCATACGCCGATCAATTACCAACACAAGTTCGATCTGGTTGAGGCAGAATTGCTCGGCGTTTTGGGACAGACAGCAGAAGCAATGGAACTGTACGATCGAGCTATTACCGGAGCTAAAGCTCACGAATATGTCAATGAAGAAGCTCTTGCCTGCGAACTCGCTGCTAAGTTTTACCTGTCATTGGGAAGAGAAAAAATTGCCCGAATCTACATGATAGATGCCTATGATTGCTATGTCCGCTGGGGAGATCGAGCCAAAATTGATGACTTAGAAAAACGTTATCCTCAATTATTAAAACCGATTTTAGAACCCGCAAAACTCCCTGTACATCCCTTAGCAAATTTTCCAACACCTGCTGGGCAAAATCAATCGCTTCATCCATCCATTCATCCATCCATTCCTCCGTCTGTTTCGGCGAGCGTCTCAGATTTCGGGAATTTTTCAACACTGCTAAAAGCTTGTCAAGGGCTCTCTAGTGAAAGAGAACTCGATCGACTGATTGCCAAACTGATGCAACTGGCGATGAAAAATACAGCAGCTAACAAAGGGGCGCTGATTTTGCCAAATGGCAATCAATGGGAAATCGCGGCTACCAGCGCGATCGACAATTCGGGACTCGAATGGGCGATCGACTTATCATCGGCAAAACTCGATGAAAACAGCGATATCTTGCCCCTCACAATTGTTGACTGCGTTAAAAATTTATTGAAACCTGTGATTGTTCGGGATCTCGCTCAACAACGTGATTGGGATTCCGACTCCTACATCCTCAAATACCAACCGCAGAGCCTGTTGTGTTGGCCGATTCTCGATCGAGGCAACTTAGTCGGCATTTTGTATCTGGAAAATCGCTTAACCGCAAGAGTTTTTACCCGCGATCGCCTGCAACTTCTCAATCTCCTGTGTTCCCAGGCAGCCATCTGTTTGCAAAATGCTCTACTCTATAAAAAATATCAGGATTACAACCTACAATTAGAGCGATCGCTAGTAAAAATTAGTCGAACCGAAGCTCAGCTTGCAGATCAGAAAACAATGCTCCAAGCGATTCTTGATGTCGCTCCGATTTGGATTTGGATGGTGAATCTCAGTGGTAAAGTACAGTTTTTGAACAAGACATTTTCTCAAGATGTGGGCGTGTCTCTGAGCGATTTCCTAGCTGTCGATCATTATAAAGATATACTGGGGGAGAATGCAGCGGGCTGTCTGGCTTCCGATGCCGCCTGCCTTGCTCAAGATTTGCCGCATTACTCCAGCGAAATTCTCAGACTTGTTGACGGCAAACTACACGATTTAGAAATCACGAAAGTCCAGTTAAAAAATTCCCTGGGCGAGACAATCGGGATTATTGGTTTGGCTGTTGATGCCACCGATCGCAAGCGAGCAGCCGAACTTTTGCAAGAGCAAAATCAACAGCTAGAAAGAACTTTAAAAAATTTACAACAAGCACAACTGCAAATCGTGCAAAGTGAGAAAATGTCTGCCTTGGGTAATTTAGTCGCCGGAGTTGCCCACGAAATTAACAATCCGATTGGGTTTATTTCTGGCAATTTAAGCGAAGGTAAAAGAAGTTTGGAAGATGTTATCGAACACTTAGAATTGTATCGCTCCGGTGCATCCCAATCGGAAATAGCCGACCACGCCGAAGAGATAGACCTCGATTATCTTTTGGAAGATTTACCGAAGATGATTGATTCAATGCAACTTGGATGCGATCGCATTTGCAGCATCAGCAACAGTTTGCGTACCTTCTCGCGAGGCGACAAAGACTACAAAGTTCCTTTTAATATTCACGAAGGCATTGATAGCGCTATTTTAATTTTGAAACACCGTCTCAAAGCAAACGAACACCGCCCGCAGATCGAAGTGATAACTAAATACGGCAATCTCCCTAAAATCGAATGTTTTCCCGGTCAATTGAATCAAGTTTTCATGAACCTGCTTGCCAATGCGATCGATGCCTTAGAAGAGTCAAATATAGGACGCAGTTTTAGCGAAATTACCGCCAATCCCAACCGCATCACGATTTGCACGGAGCTAGTCGGCGAAGGGTACATTAAAATTAAAATTGCTGATAACGGCATCGGAATCAAAGAGGAAATTAAACAGCAGATATTCGACCATTTGTTCACGACGAAAGGTGTCGGAAAGGGAACGGGATTGGGGTTGACAATTGTCCACCAGATTGCGGTAGAGAAACATGGCGGAAGCATTGAGGTGAAGGGAGAGCTTGGAGTTGGCACTGAGTTTGCGATCGTTTTGCCTGTGAAGGGAGAAATTTGAACTCAAATTCAATGTTTTTTGGGCGATCGCGTAATAAGATATACTGAATTTTATTGGGGTCTTTTTTTGAAAGCCTTGGCATAACTATTTTAAAGTAGCATCATTTTTTTATCCAGCAGTTGTTCAATCACATCAATTTTTCCAACCAACTTTAAGGAAAATCCGCCATCGGTAGAAAGGGAAGCTAGATTTTTTAGTTCTCCCTAAGCTGTTGTGCACCTAATTTGACACTCAATTTTTCTACAATTATTGTGGAACGGGCATCCTGCCCGTCTCTGGATTCAATTTAAATGCGTAGCAGCTTAGCCAATGGGCGAGTTTTTGAACCAAGCTTTGAGCTACCTTAAAATGTTATGAGTTGCTCGCCCTCATAATAGTAGAGGATTGGTGTGTACGAGGCCAAAACGCTAATGAATTTTACTGAGTGTACCTTATGCGGTTGATAACCGCTATATTGGCTCAGGTGATGTATCTGACGGAGGAAGTAAAAACGATGAAACTGCAAACCATTGGCTCGACGTTACTCTTCTCACTTCTAGCCGCGCTGAGTGGCGGCGATTTTCCCTTCCTCCCTAGTGCTCAAGCCAAAATCCCTTCTCCTATTGATCCCTTGATTCAATCGGCTGGCTAAGCGTCTCCTCAATTTATCACCCTATTCTCCAGACTTTAATCCGATAGAATTATGGTGGTCACAACTGAAAGCTTTTTTACGTCATTTCTCTCCAACCACTACCACTCCAGCTTGATGTTTTACTTGCTACTGGACGCTTATTTACTCAATACTAAATAATTCACAAAGGGGTTGACAAGCTGTTGCTACTGTACTTCATGAAGCGGGAATTGGTTGTATTTTAGACACCCTATAAGGAATGAGAATTAAATAACTCCCACAATAACAATTAAAATTGTAAGTTATTTAATTCGCGATCCTAAGTGAGCGCGTCA
>NZ_JAUBOZ010000029.1:0-2929 GCF_036700475.1 Microcoleus sp. T2B6
GGTTTTTAGCTGGCATTTTTGTAGAGATTGACTAAACTCCTTTTTTATTATACCCTATTTAAAGGTACAACAGCTTAGTTAGTCCAAGACGCAGAAACAACGTATTTCTATCATTATTCGCTGTGCTACGTAATCGCAACCCTTTGTTTTTAGCGGTTCTTGCGTCTAGGACTGGTAGTATAGCTGTCGATCGACGATTAAGGAGCTTTAAAGTAATCGTCATTAAATTCGGTTTAAAGGAGTTTTAAGTAATGTCATAAAGTCCTGTTTCTTTGATACTTTACACAAAGTTAACAAATCTTCTGCATTGGGG
This sequence comes from Microcoleus sp. T2B6, assembly GCF_036700475.1. Taxonomy (NCBI): domain Bacteria; kingdom Bacillati; phylum Cyanobacteriota; class Cyanophyceae; order Oscillatoriales; family Microcoleaceae; genus Microcoleus; species Microcoleus sp. T2B6. Next base: position 314 of record NZ_JAUBOZ010000029.1, read on the forward strand.
ATGCTTTACATCTGCCGTGCTTTGCTAACAGTCTGGTGGGCAATAGCGCTAATACTTTATTAGTGCTTAATTTCTATGGTTTTTGGCTCTTTCACAGTCATCCTACCAAAAATTATATTGGCGATCGTAAAGTTCCTGTAAAGTCTTTAATGTAAAAAAACCGTCTTCCTACGTATTGCTTTTTTTTTGCTTTCTGATAATATAAAAACGAGGTAAAATTTGGATTAAAATCTGACACGCTGGCAAATATCACTAAAGCTTCTTCACAAATAAATGCAATACTTCCCTGCTTCGTTGAAACAGTAAACAAGCAGTCTTGAAAGTTTACCTTTTGAGGAAAATTTCAGGTGGCTCGAAATGCTCAAAAACGCACCGGAGAAAACATAAAAACATAATAAGGCGAGCGCTTCTCAACAACTGATTTAACCAACTATTTTTCAGGGGTACAAATGGCTGAACTTAACATCGGGGCATTGGCTGACGGCAAAACCTACACAGGTAGTGTTGGCGCTACAAATATCTACGACCTTTACAAATTTAATATCACCAGTCCGGGAAGTTTCCAATTTTCGATCGACGGTTTGAGCGGGAATGCCGACGTATTTTTGTTAAACTCTAGTGGCGAAACCCTTTACAGTTCCACCAACGCGGGAACCAGTGCAGAAACAATTAGTGTTGACAGCTTACTAGCCGGAGACTATTCAGTCAAAGTTTTGCAAATCAGTGGCGACATCAAATACACGCTGAATTTAGCACCAACTAGCACTCAAAAACCATCCGACGCAGACACCCTCACTGGTGCCAAATCGGATTCTCTACTTCCCTCAAACAGCGCCGCAACTTCGGAAAAACCCACTGCAAACAAAGATGTAATTACAGGAACTCCTGTTGATGAAAAGACTGTCACCGCAGAAACAACATCAACAACTACCGACAAACCAGTCACTACCGACTCCGAAACAACTCTCACATCGGAACCGGAAAAACCTATAGCAACGACTGAATCTGCCACAGAAACATCAACAACTACCGACAAACCAGTCACTACAGACTCCGAAACAACTCTCACATCTGAACCGGAAAAACCTGTAGCAACGAGTGAATTGGCGGCAGAAACAACATCAACAACTACCAACAAACCCGTCACTACCGTCTCCGAAATAACTCTCACATCGGAACCAGAAAAACCTGTAGCAACGACTGAATTGGCGGCAGAAACAACATCAACAACTACCGACAAACCCGTCACTACCGTCTCCGAAATAACTCTCCCATCTGAACCGGAAAAACCTGTAGCAACGACTGAATCTGCTACCGAAAAACGGCCAATTGAAGAGACTACATCTCCACCAGACAAACCACCAACCGATTCTGCAATTTCAACCGCCGAAAAACCCAGCGAAACTGTTGCCACAAACAATCTAAATAGCACAACCGCCACCAAAACAGATGCAGTTGCAGGCGAAACTGTCGCCACTCAAGAACAAAAAATAGGCGAGACTGTAGTTACTATTTCCCCAGATGCCAGCAAGCCAGAAGACGAAACAACTACTGACACTAGCAACGGGGAAGAAACAGAGAAAGAGAATTCAACTACTACAGTAGCAACAACTGAAACCAAAAAAGAACCAGAACCGACTACAGACAAAAAGTTAATTTCTCCCTTTACATCGGGGGTATTTACTACCGATGAAACTGGTCGGATCAGTGTAGACTACACATTTGATGGTGGGAGGTTCCAAGGTGAGTTAGCTATTTTCAGCTTAGACGATTTAGACAAATTTGAACCAGGTTCCGAAGCATTCATTAAAGAAGTAGCTGCGCGTTCTTTAAGTAACTCGGTGAAAGGTCATGTAGTGATTAATGATGCTACAGAAGGTGCGCGGTTTTCCGGTTTCTTAGGAGAGAGTAATGCCAATGAAGGAGCCTACTTAGGAGTCAAGAGTTTTGCCGTTACTGCTGGGGGTAAATATGGGGTGATGTTGGTACCCAATGGTAGTGTCAAGTCTGTGTTTGATAATCCGACTGTTGGGGGCGCTCAACGTCCTTTATTTTCTATGGCTATGGCGAATCCTGTGGCGGGATTTCACTTTGGTCAAATTGCGGATATAACCGGAGAAGGTAACACCTTTATCATGGAGGATATGCGGTTAGATGCCGGGAGTGATAGGGATTACAACGATATCATTTTCCAAGTGCGGGGTGCGACGGCAACAACTGCTTTGGTGGATAGTGTGATTAACCCCGATAAAGAGTGGCGGAAAACAGATTTGGGCAAGGCACTTATTGCTTATGCGAAACCTTACATTACCCCGGAACCAAAACCAAATGTAGATGCTGAATTATCCGATTTACTTGATGATTTAGAAACGGAAATTCTGAATCCATCAACTTCAGATAAAGAGACTCCAAAAACTCCAGCGCCTGTCGCAAATACCGACAAAGATACTACTGATGTAACTCAAGTTCAAACAACCGACAAAGTAGATGCAAAGCCTACTACTCCAGCGGTGACGACTGAGCAAGAAGTCAAAGATACTGCGAATAATTCTGGTAATTCGACTCAGGTTGAAACTACCGAAAAGGTAGATACAAATCCTACTACTCCAGCGGTGA
>NZ_JAUBOZ010000029.1:3029-70973 GCF_036700475.1 Microcoleus sp. T2B6
CGACTGAGGAAGAAGTCAAAGATATTGCGAATAATTCGGGTGATTCGACTCAGGTTGAAACTACCGAAAAGGTAGATGCAAAGCCTACTACTCCAGCGGTGACGACTGAGGAAGAAGTCAAAGATATTGCGAATAATTCGGGTGATTCGACTCAGGTTGAAACTACCGAAAAGGTAGATACAAAGCCGACAACAGGTGCGACAACTACACCAACTGCTGGCAAAGATACTGTGGCGGATTCGACTGAAAATTTACCAGTTGAAAAAACGCCTATTCCCGCAGCGACAACTGAGGTAAAAGACCAAGTTACCGAAGCACCAGCGATGCCAACTTTGCCAGCTAAATCTACTACTGAGACGGAAGTTGCTGCAACGATACCAACTGAGAAAGTAGAAACAAAGCCGTCAGTTTTGCCAGCGGAAACTCTGACAAAGGTAGAGACAAAGCCGTCAGTTTTGCCAGCGGAAACTCTGACAAAGGTAGAAACAAAACCCGAAGTCTTGCCAGCGGAAACTCTGACAAAAGTAGAAACAAAATCCGAAGTTTTGCCAGCGGAAACTCTGACAAAGGTAGAGACAAAACCCGAAGTTTTGCCAGCGAAAACTCTGACACAAGTAGAAACTCAGCCGTCAGTTTTACCAGCGGAAACTCTGACAAAAGTAGAAACAAAACCCGAAGTTTTGCCAGCGGAAACTCAGGCGAAAGTAGAAACAAAGCCGGCTTTAGTAACTGAGGTAGAGAAAACTGAAACTCCTCAAGTTGTTGTAGCCGCAAATCCTGTAGAGTCGGTGAAGGAAAGTCAGCCAACAGTGGCTATTGAGCCGAAAGAAACTCCAGCGATTGTGCCGCCGACAGCAGCGAAAACTATGCCAGTTGTAGGTACGAATACTGCTGTAGACTTGCGGAACAAGGAGATAGTTACTCAGACTGAGACTGCTGGTGTTAATGATGCTGCACCAAAAGAGTTATTGCCAATTTCTCCAACTGTTGCAAAACCAATTGAGAATAATTCGACTGCGGCGGTGACTGAACCGGTTAAGCAGGAAGTAGCACAAAACAATAATAATGTCAATGCTGATTGGATTGCGCGGTTGGATAGCATTAAACAGCGTTTGAGTAATTTGGGTAGTGCGGATATTGTTGCCGAAAATGCGATCGATCGCACTTTGATTGCTCGTTTGGAAGCCATGACTGAGAAGTTGAGGGAGCAAACTGAATCGACTCCTATTTCTGACAATACAGCGGCGTTGATTTCGCGGCTGGAAGATATGGTTGTGAAAGTCGCACCTAAACCAGTCGAACCTATTCAACCTGTACAGTTGGAGTTTCCTGTAGCAAATCAGCCGTTAGTGGGTGTAATTGATACGGGTTTCAGTGGCAATAATCCTGATATTGACTATTCACGCATTATTTTAGGGCGCGATCGCGTTTCTAATGATGCTAACCCTTTACTGGCGACAGGTGAAGGTAGCGAACACGGTACGCACATTTTAGGGATTATTGGCGCAACTCAAAACAATGGTGTGGGCATTGATGGGGTGAACGATCAAGCGCCTTTGTGGGTGGGGCGTGCGATCGGCTCTGGACAGTGGGCGGAATCTTTGGTTGAATTTGTTAATGCTGCGATCGAGTCGAATCAACCGAATGCTGTTGTCAACCTGAGTTTAGATTTAACTCAAATCAATCCTGACGGTAGCGTTACTACTCGCTATGAATTTACGCCGGAGGAAAGAAGTGCGATCGAATATGCGCGTCAGCATAACGTATTGCTGGTAGTTGCGGCTGGTAACGATGGCGGTGTGATGTCAGTTTTGGGTCAAGCTTCCCAGGAATTTGACAACATTATTACTGTCGGTGCGGCGGAACGAATCAATGATGAAATTGCCCTTTCTAAGGCTTACGATCGCGCCGACTATTCCAGCTACGGTCGCGGATTGGATATCATGGCCGATGGGGGAACAGTGGAAAATCCAGTGTTGTCCACTACTGGCGATGGAGTTGGTGCGATGGCGGGGACTTCGGTGGCGACTGCGAAGGTCACGGGTGCGGTTTCGCAAGTTTGGGCGGCGAATCCGCAGTTGAGTTATCGGCAAGTGATTGATATTCTCAAGTCTACGGCCACTGATTTGAAGGAGCCTAATTGGGATGGAGAGACGGGTGCAGGGTTGTTGAATATGGCGGCGGCTTTGGCTTTGGCTGGTGTGACGACAGGGGAAGTTTATAACCCGACTCCGTGGGTTACGCCTGGAACTTGGAGTGGGGAAGGGAAAGTAACGCCGGAGGAACGGGCGGCTAAAGGTGGAAATTCGATCGCGACTGCAACTGTACAAGCATCATCTAGTTTCTCAGATAGCGATCGAGTTGACTCGAACCAGCCTGAAAAATATTATCAATTTACGGTGACTGAACCTGGTTATGTGAGTTGGAATTTGACCAGTCTCAACCCTGTTTCAGGATTTCCCACTCCCCCGCAGGTAACTATTACGAAAGCTGACGGCAAGCCTGGATCTCATACCTTCTTTAAAGGGGCTTCTCTTCAAACTTCTATCGTAGGGGAAGGACAGACTTCTTTTGAAGGTGGCAATTTCTACGATCCGGGGACGTACTATCTCAAAGTCGGCAATGGGGCTGGGTCTAGTTTCAAGGATTACAACATATCCACTCAGTTTATTGCTGATAAGGTTTCGACTTTTACTGGGAATATACAGTACAGAACTCAGCCTTATTATTCCTTAGAGAATAGCCTGCAAAGTGCGGTTTTCTCAGGGCCGACTGTTTCTGATTTAAATAATTTATCAGGTGTTGTCACTTATAACAATGTTATAAATTTCAACAACCGGATTGCTAAGTATGGGGTGGAGGTGAATGAGTCGGGAAAAATCAGAATTAATTTGAATTCTCCCAACGGTAAAATGGAAGTGAGCATCAAGAAGTTTATTGGTTCTGACGATCGACCGGAATCAATTGCTAGCCTTGAGGTTGCTGCTAACTCCGATCAATGGTTGGAACTCGATCTGAATAAAGGGCGCTATGACATTGAAGTGAAAACTCCCAGCAATTACTGGCTAGAACCTGATTGGAATTCGACTTGGAATTCGACTGAGAAGACGCTGGTACGACCTTATACGCTGAATGCCACTTTTACTCCGAATGCGCCACAGCCCGGACAAGGGCAAGTTCCCTCGTCTGCTGGGGCGTTTGATAAGACTGTGGTGAGTAATGGAGTTGTTAATCACTATTACAAGAACGGGTATTTGACGGTGCAGCCTTCGGGTCAAGCGAGTTGGTATGGTTATGGTACTGGAAATGCGATCGGGGTTATCGAAATTAGTGCGGTACCCCTACCCTTTGAAATACCTCCAGATTATGCAGGAAATTCACCGGACATGGCTCGTGATATTGGGACTTTAATTGGTACACAAACTTTTCATGATGTTATTGATAGAAATGACCGCTTTGATTACTACAAGTTTAACATCACCAGTGAAAGCAAAGTAGATTTTGCTTTAAGTGGAAAGATGGGAAATACTGGGTTTTATTTGTTCCAAGACTGGTATTTCAACAGCGACGATTCTACACATATTGATATCATTTCAGGCACTCCTCCTAATGGTGTTGTTCCAGAGTTTAGCCAGACTCTCAAACCTGGAAGTTATTACGTTCTCGTTCACAAGCCAAAAGATTATGATGGTGATGAATATGACTTGAAATTATCGGCAACTCCTGTAGGCGATCCGGATGGAAACTACTCAATCCAGACTGCCGCCAATGTATTATTGCCTTCTGGTGGTGCTGACTTAGGAGATGGGGTTAATAGCAATCAGGTTGGAATAGGGTATATTCTTAGTTCAATAGGTAGTAAGGATTTAAACGACTTCTACAAATTTAGCTTCGACAGCTTGAAATTAGTAAATTTTTACTTAGCTCCATCCGGCACTGCTGCTCAGTGGTGGTTGCTCCAAGACCGAAATGGTAATGGTCAAGTCGATCCGGGTGAGGCAATTAAGACTGGTACTCTTACAACGAAACCACTCGATCTCGATGTAATTTTAGGAGCAGGAGATTATTACTTACAAGTAGGCTCTCTTTCATCGGATGCGACAAGTGTATATGCAGTGAACGTAGCAGCAAGATCGCTAGAAAATCAAGTCATTGCTAGCTACAATTCGGATTACTATTTAGTCCAGAATGGCCAACTTCGATTAATTCCCAACCAGGAAACATTAACAGCAATGGGAATTGCTGCGAATACAGTTAAGACCTTCTCGAATCAAGATTTAACTCTAATTCCTTATGGAGATGATTTACCTTCACGTAAAAACGGTGATGTATTTGCTGATTTGTCTGGACGTATTTATTTGATGGAGTCAGGGAAGCGACGTTTAGTTCCTGATTGGGATACTCTGAGAGCGCTCGGCATAAACGTCACATATTTTCCAATGTTTCCTGAAAGCGATATCAAAGATATCGAATTAGGAGATCCTTATGCTCCACCGATTCCTCAATGGCAGAAAGACATTGATAACACATATCAGTATACCAGAAACCTATTAGGAAATCCTACTACTGACTATTTGCAGACGGGTTATTCAGCAATGGGAACACAGGGTTACGGTCGAAAATACGATCATGGTACTGTCTATTGGACTCCTCAATCAGGGGCGATCGCACTGTGGCATGGCTTCGCCAATACTTACAATGAAAATGGCGGTTATAGTGGCTGGTTAGGCTTTCCGACTAAAGGAAAGGAAACGGATTCGTCAGGTGGCCAACGCATTGATTTTGAAGGGGGATATATTTATTGGACAGCGCAGGATGGGGCGAAAGCTTATCGTCCTTGGGAAACGCCTCAACAGAACCTGAATAATACAGTGGGTTACGACGGTGCTAACACTCATCAAACTTATGTCGATACTTTCAACAACCATGGTGGATCATCGGCTTTAGGTTCTCCCACTGGTAATGTGCATCCTTTTGGAACGGAAAATGGGTATGTTCAAGAATTTTCAGGGGGTTCTGAAGGTTCAGGGGCAATTATGAAGTCTGGTGCTAACGATAATTCTTTCTGGGTTGGTGGTGATTTTTGGTTGGCATACCAAGGTGCAGTTAATACCCAACATGACTGGGGCTATCCTACTTCTGATCGATTTGTGGATGAAAATGGATGGCCGGCACAGAATTTTCAAAACGGCAAAATTGTACAACAAGACGGAAAATTATATTTTTATATAATAAAGGAAACATCATCAAATCCCGATCCTAGCCCTACGCAAGTTAACACACCTCAAATCATCAACCGAAATGCCGAAAGTGGAACGGGCAAGCTAATTCAAGGGCTAAATTTCCGCAATTATCCTTGGCTCGACAGCAGCAGTTTGGTTCAAGGAATGCCGGTAGGAACAACTTTCACTATCCTTGAAAAGGTGACGACAACTGCCGATCCAACTCTCAGACATAGTGATTGGTATCGGGTGCGGTTGAATGATGGTCGTGAAGGCTATTTCTGGGCTGGTGAAGAATTTATTCAAAAAGTAGCAAGTGGGGGGAGTGCTGGACTGATTGGTGATGTCGGAATAGGAGTCACACCTATAAAAGAAGGTGAGCTTGGTTATGTCGGTAGTGGAGTCACACCTATTGATGATTCCAACGATAACACATCTCTATTCCCATCTATCTCGATCGCCAGTGCCTACGATGCAAATGATGGGGATAATTTCGTTGTTGCTGGTAGCAAAATCATACTGAGTGGTAAGAGTAATTCACAAAATATCCGATTTTATTTGGGTGATATTCCTTTGACGCAAGGCAACATAAATTTTGATGATGACAATTTCTCTGCTACTCTAATAGTCCCGCCTGGTGTTTTACCTGGCAGTTATCAAGTTAAAGCCATTGTTAATAGTTCTACTGGTGATGCAACTTCTTCTGGACTTTCGATTGTAGTCACACCCATTAAAGAAAACCTCAACTATCACAGGTTTGATAAAACTCTTAAATATATGCACGACGAAATGGTAGCAAATTCTCAAAGCAGCTCCACTAGGCATATTCTGTCTTTGAATCAATCGCCTTTCGGTATTGGTAAACCCTACGCAATAGTATCTTGGGGACTTCAGGTAGCCCCTAATAGCTGGTGGGATCATAAACCTAAACTCCGAAAAATGCTCAACTTTGAAGACGAAAATGGAAAGCCGCTAGAAAAGTTTTACAGGTTTCCTATTCGAGAAGATGAAAACCATGAATACTATTATGATATTTGGTCTAATATTCACTATGGTTACGTAGGAACGGCTGCTGGTTTTGACCAACAAACTTTACAGGATGGTAGTAAGATCCCTGTCGTAGCGGGAACTAATGATGAAGGTGACGTTTTGACTGTAGATATAGGAATCGAACTGTGGAATAAATATGGAGCATCTCTGACTTCTGAACAACTACACCAGGCAATATTGGACAAGAAAGATAAGTTGATAGAGATAGGGGAAAAAAATATTGCTGCCAAAAAACTTTTTGAAATTGACGATGGACGCTAATATTAAAAATCTTGAATAACTGCTTCTAAAAAAATAGCGATTTACCCCTTACAATCAACCCAAAATTGCTATGCTTGGGATTGCAGAGGGATGATCGCCCCTCTGGAATAAGTCAAAAAGTGCGATCGCATCCAGCCACCCATTCAACTCTCCTCCCTTCATGTCCCCCCCCCTACTCCCCTTCTTAAGGGGGGTTAGGGGGGATCAGGCCTCAAAAATCACCCTCAATCAAACCCAACAACTCCCCACAAACCCATCAAAACTCTGCAACACCTCAACATTCGTAAACCTGACAACCTTCAATCCATACCCCTCTAAAATCCCAGTTCTTTCTGCATCATATAGTTTCCCTTGTTCCGTAAAATGACTCTCCCCATCAATCTCAATTACTAACTGTAAAGCCGCACAATAAAAGTCTACAATAAAATTGTCGATCGCTCTTTTGGTATGGAAAGGTCGATCGCTCAGAAGAATCGGGTCTTATTTCTCAGCGAGCAACATGATGAATAGATTCAATATATCGCTCAATTTCCTCCTCTGTGCAACTAATTCCCTTCTCCCAAAGTTCATATTCACTGATATCTATCTCATCATTCCAAACCAGTGCATAACCACCAGGTTCAACTGTAAAATTTCGGAAAAACCCAGGATTACTTAAGGTCGTAAACATCGGATTATCTAATAACTTAGAGATGTCGTATTTTTTAAATTCTAGATTGGTAAACTTAACCATCAATGTGCGGTCGTCAATAGCTTTAGCAGAAACAATGCGTTCAGGTTTCATAAACAGATCGGAGTTATTTTAATGGTGGAAGTTTACTAAATTCTTGGCTATTCCACATATCCAGCAGTTCTTTCTGGTACAACGTAGCCCATTCTATTACCAGCTTTTGGGCCCGATTCGGTAAATCTCCTTCTATAATTTCTCGCATACTCAATACCGATCAAAGCGTTGTACTCACCGTAAACTGCGTGAAAATGAGGAGGTGGGTGATCCCCAAAGAAAATTTTGATGATTATTCCGTAAAATCGTGCAACTTCTGGCATAAAGGTTCTTTAAAGAATGATACGAGGACTATTATAGCCGAGCCAAGGAGACAATCTTAGTTTATCCCAAATCATGTCTACTCGACAACTAGAGCGAGATCCCTTTTTGGCAGGGAAAGGTCGATTGCTCTTTTTGATATGGAAAGGTCGATCGCTCTTTTGGTATAGAAAGGTCGATCGCTCTTTTTACGCATCGCGCGATCGATATTGAGTCAACTTTTCCATAGTACAATTAAATTATGTTGCCTAATATTTTATCCGATCGCCTCGATCGCACCCAGCCACCCATTCAACTCCCCTCCCCTCATGTCCCACCCCCTACTCCCCTTCTTAAGGGGGGCGCCAGGGTGATCTAGCCTCAAAAATCACCCTCAATCAAACCCAACAACTCCCCACAAACCCCCTCAAAACTCTGCAACACCTCAACATTCGTAAACCTAACAACCTTCAATCCATACCCCTGTAAAATCCCGGTTCTTTCTGCATCATATAGTTTCCCTTGTTCCGTAAAATGACTCTCCCCATCAATCTCAATTACTAACAGTAAAGCCGCACAATAAAAATCTACAATAAAATTGTCGATGGGGCGCTGTCTCAGAACTCTAAAAGGGAATTTCTGAGAAAATTTTCCCACAGTTTTTTTTATGATGGAGTTGGATTTTTCCGCAGTTGTTTGGCGATGGGGATGAGTTTTGGGTTGTATGGTAGGTGGAAGTTTGAGTCGTTTAGTTTTGGCATAATCCCCCCTAGCCCGCCTTAATAAGGGGGGGACAAGATGTTAGTTGAAATTCTCGGTTGAGTTGCTTAGTCTCGGACTGATCCCCCCTTAGCTTGCCCCCTACTCCCCCTTAAGAAGGGGGGGACTGGATGTTGGTTGAGGTGGATGGTTGAGTCGTTTAGTCTCGGATTGATCCCCCCTAACCCCCCTTCTTAAGGGGGGGACAAGATGTGCATTGAAATTCATGGTTGGGTCGTTTAGTCTTGGATTGATCCCCCCTAGCCCCCCTTCTTAAGGGGGGGACATGATGTTCATTCAAATTGTCGGGGAAGGGGCGATATTTAGGGAATATTTTTAGAATTAGTTGATCTCAAATTATGTGTACTTGACAAAAAGGGCGATCGCCCTTTTGGAATAAGTCAAAAAGTGCGATCGCCCTTTACTCCTTTTTCTCAACCAAGGGCAATCGCTACCAATTAATTACCGTTAAACTTGTTACCTTTGCAAACTCTCGATCGGCTGTCACCAAAGTTGCTGAATTTTGGATTGCCATTGCTGCAATAACCGCATCCGGTAGTTTCAAGCGATGTTGCTGGCGAATTTCAATGATTTTCAGAGAGCAAGACAGCATCCATCGCCACTAAACCAAGAACCTCCACTCGTTGCAGAAACTGCTCAAAGATCTGACGATCGTCTTGAGTCAGCCCAGGAAATACCAGAAACTCAATTTGGCTAATAACTGAAACTCCAATCCAATCCGCATCTTTCAGTAATTCAATGAGTTGAATATTTCCTTGAAGCAAAGCAACGATCGCATTCGTATCCAACACATAGCGATTACCACTCATCGCGTAGATTCCTCTGCATTGTTACTGCATCTCCCTGCCAAGTTAATCGCCCCACCAAATCAGAGAAATCATAGCTGGGTTTCTGCTTCTCCTCTGATGAAACCGGATTCAAAACAACTAAAACTTCTCGTTCTTTTAGCAATTGTAACCCAGCCAGAATCACTTCAGAAGCAGATGAGTACCTACCGTTTTTGACTGTTGATTGAACAAACTGCTCTAGTTCAGGAGTTAAGGATATATTCATGATGTTGAGTCACCTATTTGAGTCAACTATTACCCCATAATAACAAAAATTATCAAATTTTGTTATTTAACATTTTTGGCTACGGGAAGATTTTGCGAGATCCTTGCTTGTAAGCGCAGATTAGCGATCGCCCTTTACCCCTTTTTCTCAACCAAAGGCATCGCCCTTTTGGAATTAGTCACAAAGTGCGATCGCCCTTTACCCCTTTTTCTCAACCCAAGGCATCGCCCTTTTGGAATTAGTCACAAAGTGCGATCGCCCCTTTGGAATAAGTCAAAAAGGGCGATCGACCTTTTCAAATAAACTCTATATGGTTCTGCATATCCGACGGTTCAAGTACCTCCCAAATCAGAATCAAACCGCGTACAATTTCACCAAGTGAACGGCTGTTTTGATGACAGTAAACAATACCGCAATGCTCTAAACCCCGCTGATGAAGTGCTAAAAAATCATCATCCTGAGTAAAGATTACTCGTTCTTGAGAAATGGCAAAAGCTAACTGTTCTTCATCAGCAGCACCTAAAAGTCGTGCTTCTGGTGTAGTCGTGACATCAATACCGCGCCTTCTTAAAGCTTCTGCGATCGCCCGTTCGACTTGTTCATCACAATGAAATCGGATCTTTTCCAAGATTCTGCCCTCTCAATTTCTGCTGTACCTTGGAAGGAGTTTTTGCTTGCAATTCCCGCACAAAAGCATCGCTATCTCGAATTTGTTGTCGAATTTCCTCAAGATGGTCGTGGTAATAAGTCAAGGCTGCGTATACATCTGCTAAAGTAATTGTAGGATACCGCGACACAATTTCATCAGGAGACATTCCCATCTTTTCGTGCCAAATTACAACATCTTGAACCCTAATCCGATGTCCGGCAATGCGCGGTTTACCGCCACAAACACCCGGAGTAATTTCAATATGTTCCGCAATCACTGCTGTCATAGAATTTCCTCAAAATTCAAGTTAGCATTTATATTAGTTTATCCCAAACCGTGCCTACTTGACAACTAAGCCGATCGCCCTTTTAGAATAAGTCAAAAAGTGCGATCGCCCTTTTGGAATAAGTCACAAAGTGCGATCGCCATTTACCCCTTTTTCTCAACCAAAGGCATCGCCCTTTTGGAATAAGTCAACAAGGGCGATCGCTCTTTTGGGTTGGAAAAGTCGATATCTCTTTTGTTCTGAGTCAAAAAGGGCGATCGACTTTTCTTTAAGCTGCCACGATTGCCGGACTCGGAGGCACTAAATCTTCTTCTTGGCAATACTCAAGGTAGCTGGAGCTCGCTTCTTTAGCATTGGCGATCGCTTCTTCATAAGTTTTCCCATAAGTACAGGGCTGCATTGCAATTGTTGCAAACTCTGGCAGTGTTACCAAATACAGTCCATCCTCTTGCGACCATTGAATTAATAAACTATAGCGGTAATTCATTCCTCTGATTCCTCTGCTGAAGAATTGTTTCTAACTCTTGAATTGCTTTTTTTAACAAGTTCTCCAAATACAATGGTGTATCCTCAACACAAGAAGAGATTTTAGGATCTGCTGTGGCGCTAGTTTGGGTGGCGCTGTGGCATTTCTGGGGGTGGCCGCGCGAAGTAGAAATTGCTAGAGGTAAGCCGGAGGCTAAGAAAAAGCGATCGCCCAATTCTAACTCACCGCCTCCCAATCCGGTAGAACAAGAGCTAAATCAGCTCAAAACCACAACTGGAATGAATCGGATGAAGCCAATCGATTTTCGATTTTAGATTTTAGATTGACTTGCGCGAGATAAATGCTCTTTCTTGAGGATTTTCGATTTTAGATTTTGGATTGATTCCACGGATAAATCACGTGGCGGATGCCACCTTTGAAATTCGCTTGTCAGTAAGGAATGAGAATTAAATAACTTACCATGCGTGATGGTTCTTGTGGGATGGGCGGGACGCCCGTCCAGAAAGGGCGGGCGGGACGCCCAACCCACTTTCAAGAGTGTAAATTATTTAATTCGCGATCCTAAGACGATCGACCCAGCCAACTCCTGAAGTTCCTCAATGGTAAGTGTTTCGCAGCGGTGAAGCCAAAGGGCCCTATACCAGATTGCAATTATGGGAGGTTCAGGAAATCACAGCCCGAACCAAAGTGCGGCGCGGGGAAGCCGAGTGGCAGCGGGCCGGTGAAATTCCAGAATTAGCGTCGTACCTCACTCAAAAATAAGACAGTACACGTCACCGCACGTCGATCGGCGCTTAAGACGATCGCGCTCCCCAGAAAGTAGCGCTATTCTTAGAAAAGGGATTTGTGTCAGCGAGACTCCCGGAGATTTTTATGAATATTACTTTGAGTCCTGAGCAGGTGAAATTGATCGAAGCGCAATTAGCACTGGGGCAGTTTAGCTCGCCGGAAGAGGTGATTACAAAAGCCCTCCAGACTTTGACTCAAACACGCCAGCATTATTGGGAGTGGGTGGAGGAAGTGCGCTCTTCGGTGGAGGAAGCGGAGGCGGAACTATCGCGAGGTGAGGGAATCCCCTTAGAGACTGCCATCGAGCAATTGCAGGAAAAGTTTCGCAAGGCACGAGAGGTTCAGGGATGAACCGATGCTTTGTCTCTCCCACAGCAAGCCGAGACTTGAATGCCATTGGTGATTATTTTGTTGGCTCAAGTTTATATAAAAAAAAACCCTCAACTTTGTGAGGGCTTTGCGATGCCAGGAACGAGACTTGAACTCGTGACACGTGGATTTTCAGTCCACTGCTCTACCAACTGAGCTATCCCGGCTTGTTTTTTCGCGCTTTACTATCTTAGCAGACACATACAGAATTTAGCAAGCACTTTTTCAAATTAATTTTCGATCGCCCGGAACCGCCTCCCTGTAAGCTAAAAGCTGCAACCTAAAATCCAAGAATCGCAATGGCACAGCAACATCGGGACAGCGAGGGCAAGAGTCTGCTTGTCTTAGGCATAATTTGGCTGCTGGGGGCAATTAGCGATCGCCTCTGGTTTGCTCTCGATCGATCTGTCCCGGCGTGGGATCAAGCAGAATACCTGACTAGCACCCTGAATTACTTGCAGGCGTTGCAGCATCCTCAGTGGTTTTCCGGGGAGTGGTGGACAAACTTCTGGCTGCTTTCGACGAAAATTCCGCCCTTGGCATACATTTTAACGGTTCCGTTTCTTCAGGTTTTTGGTACCGGGGGCGATCGGGCAACCCTCGTTCATTTATTATTTAGTGCAATTCTCCTCGCTTCAGTTTACAGTCTGGGCGTCCAATTATTTAACCGGCAAGTCGGTTTGTGGGCCGCTGCAATTTGCGTTTTGTTACCCGGACTTTATCGGTTCCGCTTGCAATTTTTACTCGACTATCCCCTCACTGCGGCGATTACTTTGGCTTTCTATTGTCTGACAATGTGGAAGGCTTCTGAGGGAAGAAGTTCGGCAACGGATTCTGTAACGGATGTAACGGATGTAACCGATAGAACTCAGTTGAAAGAACGAACGAATAAAAAGTATAAATTCTTCCCCTCTTCCAGTTCCTCTCTCTCCCCCTCCCCCACTCTCCCCCTCTCCCCGTCGTCTTTCTTTTGGGCGATCGCCTTTGGAATTTCTCTCGGCTTATCAATATTAGTTAAACACACGACTGTATTATTTCTGTTTACCCCGATTGTGTGGTTGGCTGTGGGTGCTGTGCGCCAAAAAGCTTGGGGGAGATTAGGTCAATTAACTGGTGCTTTGTTGCTGTCGGTGGCGGTGTTTGGGCCCTGGGCGAAAACCAATTGGCTGTTAATTTTGACCGGGGGAAAACGGGCTACGCTGGATTCTGCGATCGCCGAAGGAGATCCGGCCCTCAATACGATCGACGCTTGGATTTACTACGGTCAACACTTACCCGAACAGATTTCTTGGCCTCTGTTACTTATTCCCTTAGTAGGATTGATACTTTATTGGCGTCGCCGGCAAGATAGTTCGTCAATTTTGCATCTCAACTCCTGTCGCTGGCTGGCTGTTTTCTGGGGAGGAGCTTATTTAATTAATTCTCTAAATATCAACAAAGATGACCGATATGTGATACCTTATTTGCCAGTTTTATCTATTTTCTTAGCATATTGTTTAACGCTTTGGCCTTCTCGGTGGGGACGGCAAATTCACTGGGGTACAATTGGCTTGGCAATTCTGGCGATGCTGTTCCATATGTGGCCGCTGGGAGGTGCTTTTGGACATAGCTTAGTCCAAATTATCAGTCCCGGCAATTCTAACTATCCTTACTTGGGGAAAGAGTGGCCGCACCGAGAGGTAATTGCAGAAATTATTGATAGGGAACCTTATTTGCAATCTACTTTAGGCGTGTTGCCTTCTACGCCGGAAATTAACCAGCATAATTTGAATTTTTACGGTGCTTTGGCGAATTTTCAGGTTTACGGGCGGCAGGTTGGAACGAATTTAAAAGAAGTGCCGCAAGATGTGCGATCGCTCTCTTGGTTCGTAACTAAAACTGGCCCGCAAGGTTCGATCCGCGAAAAAATTAAACAAGCTCAAAATGCAGCCGTAACCGCGATTGAAAAAGGGGATAAATTTGACTTAGATAAAACTTGGATTTTGCCAGATTATACTAATTTAAATCTTTATCGCAAGCGAGTGCAGCCTGTCGAAATACAGCCGTTGAATGAAGGGCGATCGCAAGTACAATTAGATCGAGTTACTGTCGGGGGAAAAGCAGTTCCCGGAGTCGCGCTGCCGGTTACTTATACTTGGTCTGGGCCTTGGCAGCAGTTGCAGTCTGGTTTAGTGTTGGTAACGTGGCAAAATCAGCAGTCTGGCGATATTCCACCGGGACAGACTTTCAGGATTTTACACGATCGCGCGATCGCCCAGGCGACTCTGCATCCGGGGATGCTGGAAGCGGACAAATTTGCTGTGGGGTTTCGAGTTGTCGATCGCACGGCGATGCTTCCTCCTGCTAATATTGCACCGGGAACTTACAATCTGCAAGCTACTTATCTAAATCGGAAAACTGGGGAAACTTATCCGATTAATGTGCCTGCAGTGAGTGTTAAAATCGAGGCACAGCCTCTGGATATGCGTTCTCAGGCAGAGCCTGGGAACGAGGATAAAGCGCCTGGAAACGAGAATAATACAGATAAGCCTGAGTTAGATTTGGTGACTCAATTGCGGGCGATGGCGGTTAATTTACCCAAAGGATTGCCCGGTTTAGAACCTGTGTTCGAGCAGATTGGGCGCATCAATCAGTACGATCCAATTCAAGATTATACCGTGCAAGCGGAACAAGCGTTAGAATATCGGTTGAAACAGGAACCAAATAATCTAGAATTGGCTTATGCTTTGGCATTTTCGCGAGTATTGCAGCAGAATGTCAAAAGTGCGATCGCAGCCTTAGAAAAAGTCACTCAACTCGACTCAAAAAACCCTTACGCTTACGCCTATCTCGCTTTCGTACACCTGTACGGCTGGCATCCCAAAGCCGCTCAAACAGCCTTAAAACCTGCTATCGCTCTCAACTCCAACCTACCGGAAATTAGAATTTTAAACGGTGTAGCGCAACTAATGCAAGGTAATCTCATCCAAGCATGGCAAGATTTGCAATACTTAAAAAAACTAAAAATTTAACAATCCCTTTTACTGTGGCACGGGCGTCCCGCCTGTGCTTCGCCTGTGCTTCTAAATCTGTAACGCCTGTGCTGATAAATCTGTAAAGCCTGTGCTTCCGAATCGGTAAAAAACAGAAAACCAATGAACCAACCAAGAATAATCTCTCTAATTCCCAGCGCCACCGAAATTGTAGCACTTTTAGGATTAACCGATGCAATTGTGGGCCGTTCCCACGAATGCGACTATCCCCCAGAAATCCAAAATTTACCTGTTTGCACTCAGCCTAAATTCAATCCCGAAGGAACTAGCAGCGAAATTCACAACCGCGTGACAGAATTGTTGCAAAATGCGCTGAGTGTCTATAAAGTAGAAATAGATACTTTGGAAAAATTGCAGCCGACTCACATTATTACTCAAGCTCAATGTGAAGTCTGCGCTTGTTCTCTAGCAGATGTTGAACAAGCAGTAAGCACCCTGGTAAATAGCAAGCCGGAAATTATTTCTTTGCAGCCGAATCTGCTATCAGAAATCTGGACGGATATTCAGCGAGTGGCTGCTGCTTTGGGCGTAGATGGCAAAAGCGCGATCGACCTTTTGCAATCCCGCATCGATGCTATTATCTTAAAAACCAAAATATTAACCGTTAAACCCAAAGTAGCTTGCATCGAGTGGATTGAACCTTTGATGGCTGCGGGTAACTGGATTCCCGAATTAGTGGCAATGGGGGGAGGCAATTCGCTATTTGGAATTGTCGGCGAACATTCCCCTTGGTTAAAATGGGAATCGCTAGTAGAAGCTAATCCCGATGTAATTATTTTCATGCCTTGCGGCTTTGATTTAAGCCGCACTCGCAGCGAAGCAATGCAGATAACTAAATACGCAGAATGGCCTAATTTGCAAGCAGTAAAAACGGGGAAAGTTTACCTAACTGACGGCAATTCTTACTTTAATCGGCCGGGGCCGAGATTGGTTGATTCGTTAGAAATTTTAGCAGAAATTCTCCATCCCGAAATCTTCAATTTTGGCCATCGGGGTAAGGGTTGGCAGCCTTTTTTGTAAATACCCGCAGCTAGCTAAAGCTTTATATATAGCAATCCTAAATCATTTGTGAACTTCTTACTCCCTCCCCTTGATAAGGGGAGGGTTGGGGTGGGGTAAAAAATTTACGATTCCTGCAAAAATTGCTATATATTATAGCAACCGCCAAGACGGTTAGGACGTTGTTAATGGCTGAAACGATTGATTTTCTTCCTTCTTCCTGACATCCGTTACATCCGTTACATCCGTTACAGAATCCGTTGCCGAACTTCCTTCTTCCTTCTGCTCTAATTCTGAATTGCCTGCCACACAAATAAGGACACAACAATGTTGTGTCCTTACTTCGCTTTCATTTAACCGAATCTGACATCAATTGATGCAAAAAACGCTAGTCCTATTTGGCATCAGGGGGCATCAAAACCTTGTCAATTACGTGAATCACGCCGTTGCTAGCTTTGATATCAGCTTTCACAACATTACCGCCGCTGACAGTAACTTTGCCTGCGTTAACTCCAACCTTCAGCGCGCTGCCTTCCACACTTTTAACATCGCCGGATTTTAGGCTAGTAGATAAAACCGAACCAGGAACAACGTGGTAAGCTAAAATCTTAGTAAGTTGGGCTTTGTTTTCCGGTTTGAGCAAATTCTCCACAGTTCCTTCTGGCAAAGCAGCAAATGCCGCGTCAGTCGGAGCAAAAACAGTGAAAGGGCCTTTTCTTTGTAAAGTTGCAACCAAGTCTGCTGCTCCCAAAGCCTTTGTCAGCGTCTTGAATTGAGGGTCGCCCGATGCAATAGCAACAATATCCTTAGCAGCAGCAGTTGGTGCCTGTGAAGTGCCAGTTGGTGCCGGTGAAGCAGCGGTTTTCACATTTCCTGCAACTTGTTGAGTTTGAGTTGCATTAGCAACATTGGTATTGGAGGTGATGTGAGCCCAAGCCGGGAAACCAATCAACGCGCTAGCGCCGATTACTCCTGCGAAACCTGTCAGTTGTTTGATCCAGCTAGGTAAATTTTGATTTGTCATAAAACCTGTCGGTAAGTGGGAAACTCAGTCGCTGCATAGCGCTGAGAGGAAAACGATCAGCGGTTTCAACCGCCTTGAACATTACAGGGGGATCGTTTGATTCGATGTAATGAATGTGATGTACTTTTACGATCGACAATTACCACTTCAAACCTCACGATCCTGTACCCATAATGTTTGCTCTTTCGAGCCTCCCTTACGGGGTAATGTTAGCTTCGACCTTGTTATAAGAGCTTGCGCGGGCTCGCAACACTGTTCCAGTGACCTTGGAACTGTTTAATCACGAGCGACAGAGCGGGGAACTAGCTACGCATTCGCCCGGTGTCGCGACTCAAATAACGGCTCCTCTTACGAGGGGTCTGGTCAGCACAGCTTGGGAGAGATTTCTCGCGACCAAGCTCAGTCCCTTTAGGGCTGGGTTGCTGACTGCGCTTGCATTTCCTTTTGACATCCTCACCGGGCTAAAGCCACGGTGATTCCCAAGCATCACTACTTGGGTTTCTGCTTCATTGCACCTGCCTCCACCCTCAAGGAGTTTATGGTCTTACGGTCGCTCCACAGACTATCCCCGCTAGCCCAGCGGTTCTTATGTATCGAGAAATCTCAAGATTTCTGTTTGTTTGCGTCACTCAGGGATGTTGTACCATTGCCCAATAGTGCTTTTCCCGGTCTACCGATTTGTCTGCGCCGCCAGTTGTTTGCTGGACTTCGCTCGTATAGGCTGTCTGATCCATCGTCGCGGGTGGGTCAACGACCACTTTAATTATAGTGAAAAATTTGTAAAGCCGTCCTAGAAGGACGGGGTTTCTACCCAAATTTTCCGATGATATAAAACCGTGAACATGAATTGTTATGTTAGCCAAATATCGACAAAAAGCAAGGTTGCTAGAGGCTAAGGTAGAGAGAAAATTCTCTTGCATCCCATATCGAACAAAACTTCCTTAATATAACGCAACCTAAAAAATCTGGCATCAACCGCTAAATCTGTAACTCAAAACCTCAATCACCGAACCAGTTTGGGGTAAGTCACCAGATTTGATCGAAATCGTGTCATTATTCAATCGGCGCACCGGCGTACCATCCATCAGCGCCAAGAATTCATCTAGCGGCACCAAATCGCACGCAGCAGCATCGGCGGCTTGGGTTTTGAAATGTGTCGGAATCACCATCTTTGGTTTAAGAAGTTGCAAAGTTTGCTTCGCTTCCGCCGGAGTGTAAGCTTTCGGCCCGCCGCCCACGGGAATCAGCACTACATCGGGCCGCCCGATCAAGATTTGTTCTTCAATGCCGATCGGGCCAGCAACTCCGCCCAAGTGTAAAATCTTAACGCCCGCTTGCTGCCACAGCCAAGCCACATTGACCCCAAATCGCCGTCCTCCCTCACGGTCTTTTTCCGTCCGAATCCCTTGAATCCGCAGTCCGTTAGACCTGTAAGCCCCCGGTTCGTACAAAAGGCCGGGATTGCCCGCAAATCCGTCGATCGCCCCTTCATCGAGCAACCGACTGCTAATCAGAATCAAATCTGTTGGCACTTTAGGAGAGCGATAGCCTGCCGTACAGCCCAGGGGGCGAAAAGGATTCACCAGCACCCTCGCACCGCCACCGGTGAACAAGAAGCAAGTGTGGCCCAACCACTGAATCGACAAGGAATTAGTAGTTTGAGCTTGATAGCTTTCCCATCCAGATGGCAAACCAGTGGACAAAGCTGCTAGCAAACCCGTCTGTGCGTAACGTATTAATTGTCGCCGTTTCATCAAAAACACTCGGTAAGTGGGAAACTCAGGGTATGAAAGACCTGAGAGGGAAAGGACACGGCGATTTCAATCGCCTTGAATCTTTCTGTATCCATTACCGCCTTGGAGTTGCTGGACTTGGTGTACTTTTGTAATGCACTTTCGGCAGGACAGTTACTGCCTCAAACCTTGCAACTCTGTACGCATAATGTTTGCTCTTATGGAGCCTCCCTTTCGGGGTAATGTTCGCTTCGACCTGGTTATAAAGGCTTGTTAGACCTGCAACACTGTTTCAGTGACTTTAAAACTGTTTAATTGCAGATGACAGAGCGGAAAACTAGCGTCGCATTCTCCGGTGTCATGACCTAAATAACGTCTCCTCTGTAAAGAGGGGTCTGGTCAGAACAGCTTGCAATTTCTTACAAGCTCAGTGGCGTTGATTCCCTGAGTTCCTGACCTTGTGGTTGCAGTTGTCGGGTGTTGGTCGTTTGTTGTTATACCACAAAACACCGTCAGTCGATTTTAGATTTTAGATTTTAGATTTTAGATTTACTGGCAGCATTGAATCTGGAATCTCGAACAGGAGTGTAAAATTTGGGGTTCACCACGACAGGAGTGGGGGGCTTGTATCCTTTTTGGGGCGGTTCAGGTGCGAAAATGTGTACCCTACTCTCACCGTAAGGTGCTATAAGAGCGAACCCTACAAATTCAGAGAAATTCAACTAAAGTCTTTCTAAGAAATTTCGCAATAATTGCTTCCCCGAAGTCGTCAAAATACTTTCCGGGTGAAACTGCACACCTTCAATATGCGGATATTCCCGGTGCCGCACCCCCATAATAGTTCCGTCTTCAACCCAAGCCGTAATTTCCAAAACTTCTGGACAACTCTGCTTTTCAATTACCAAACTGTGATAGCGAGTTGCAATCATCGGCGATTCGACGCCCTGAAAAACTCCGACTCCTGCGTGTTCTACCTGAGAAGTTTTGCCGTGCATCAACACGGGTGCAGAAACAATTTTGCCGCCGAATACTTGACCGATACTTTGATGTCCGAGGCACACGCCTAAAATTGGTAGAGTCGGCCCCAATTCTTTGATTAATTCCAGAGAAATTCCCGCATCTTCCGGCCGCCCCGGCCCTGGAGAAATCACCACTGCCGCAGGCTGTAATTGGCGAATTTCTGCTAAGGAAATTTGGTCGTTGCGGTAGACTTGCACTTCGCTTGCTACCGGCAACTGGGCACCGAGTTCTCCTAGATACTGTACCAAATTGTATGTAAAACTGTCGTAGTTATCGATTACTATAATCACGGGTTAAGTTGGATTTTAGGTTTGAGATTTTAGATTTTAGATTGACTCGCTGCCTGAAAGCAAGGGTTTTAAGATTTTAGATAGATGCCCAAGATAAAAATAGTTGCAATATAGACGAATAAAACTAAAAACCTCCCATTGGTCATCTAAAACCTAAAATTTGCTGAGGCCAATAATTTACTGACGGGCGATCGCAATTTGAACGACTGCCCACAAGGGAGGAAGCAGAAGTGCACTACCGACGATCGTAGCAGCCATTGCCGATACCAGAACCGCTCCCGCACCGCAGTCTTTGGCAATTTTGGCTAGTTCGTGGTAAGATTGCCCGACTGTCAAGTCTACCACCGATTCGATCGCCGTATTCAACAGTTCCATTGCTAAAACTATGCCAATGGTGACGCCGATCACAGATATTTCTACAGGTTTCAGTTGCAAAAATAGGCCGAGTCCGATCGCCAAAGTGCCAATAACAGTGTGAATCCGAAAATTGCGCTGAGTTTCAAAAGCATAACTCAGACCACCCCAAGCGTATCTAAAACTCGTAGCTAAGCTAGATGCGATTTTCCAGGACAGATCTCGGTTGTATTTCAAGGCTTTTTTAGACTCGTGGACTGTCTGGCTAGAAGAGTCTTGAGGCATGGGCAGAAACTGTGCGATTTGTGATGAAAGTGAGGGTCTATCTAGTGTCATAAAGAACCAACTTTAATTTACAGAGATGAATGAAGGCTAAACTTTTCAAATTAACTACATCAAGTCTAGGTAACTTTTCTAAGTTTTTACTAAAGTTTTGGTTTAATTTCAGAAAGTTATGTTGGGCTTGACATGATTTGTTAAATCACCATCCACTTCAGTTATGCTGTTTGGATCGTAAGACCGATCGCCCGCAGCAATGTTTCCTGTCGATCGAGCATTTGAGTCAGACTTTCTTCATCCGGGTGATCCCAGCCCAAAAGATGCAGAAAACCGTGGGCTGCCAGCCAAGCTAGTTCGGTTTTCAGGGGATGTCCTTGCTGCTGGGCTTGTCGGTTAGCTGTATCGATCGAGATGACGATATCACCCAAGTATAGGGGTTCAGATGACTGCATTTCCTCTAGCTGAGGACAGTCTACCTCTAAAGCTGCGAAAGCTAGTACATCGGTCGGTCGATCTTGCTGGCGGTACTGGAGGTTGAGGGCTTGCATCTCCCTATCGGCGGTTAAACGCAGACTGACTTCGTAGCCCGGGGCCACTGGCACATCCGCCGCCTGGTTTTCCAGCCAAACGCTAAACCAATTTTCCCAGGTTTCGGCCAAAATCTCCCCGCTGGCTGCACTCTCAGGGAGGTTGGAAGCGTCGGCTGACTGCTGGGCGAGCCCGTAACAGTCTTCGACGTTCACCTCGATTAACATTTTTTTGCTCTCCTGTCAAGGGATATATTAAATTTTTTTACAAATTCCAATTGCGCGATCGAACGGCAGGGGATTTTGCTGTTGCTGGCAACATACAGTAATCTGTTAGAGATTGCAACAGGCAGGCAGAACAATCAGCTTAACTCCCGATTAAGAAATATGAAAAACATCAGCAGAAATTAGAGGCTGATTGTTAGAATCCCCGATTAAGAATTGAAATATCGATCGAGAAAAGCCAAACCGACGAGTACGCCTAAAAGTCCGATCGCTGTCAAGGCAAAATGAAACAGAGAAGTCGCCCGCTTGCGAACCATGTTCCGCATCGCCAGCTTGACATAACTCGGTGGAGGTGCAGTGTTTGTCGGTGCTGTCGGGGTTTCGGCGGACTCTTCTGAGGCGGGAATTGCTGAGGGAGGTTGACTCATAACGGTTAGTTTAGAAGGTTAAGAGAGGGACTGTTGAGGACAGGCTCGTCCCGATGTTAACAAATATGTAACGTTTTGTGTAGGATTTTTTAGCTTTTCGATCGCCCCGGGCCCATTAAAGGGGGATTATACCAACAGATTAATGTGCGATCGCCCTGATAATCAATTCGATATTTTCTTTTCATCTTCAGAGACACAAGGATAAATTTAATTCCCGATCCGTGTTCCTGTGCGCTTTAACAAAAATTTTTAAATTGTCAAGTCGCACAATCAAGCGACACTCATTTGAGTTAACTCAAATGAGTGTCACCAGAAAAAGCGACTGTTAACCAACCGCGACGGGCAGTTATTCATAGATATAGCCACGGAAAAACAGAAACAAAATTTTCCGGCTAAATAACCCAAGCTAAAAGTTAAATTACTCGGACACAAACATGGAAGTTTCCACCTTTGAAATCCTCGCTGCACCGATCGCACCTGTGATGGGCATCCCTCCACAACTCATCCCAGTGGCTCGTCGAATC
This sequence comes from Microcoleus sp. T2B6, assembly GCF_036700475.1. Lineage (NCBI taxonomy): Bacteria > Bacillati > Cyanobacteriota > Cyanophyceae > Oscillatoriales > Microcoleaceae > Microcoleus > Microcoleus sp. T2B6. The sequence continues at coordinate 25,435 of NZ_JAUBOZ010000029.1, forward strand.
GTTCAGGGATACTTTCTCACCATCTCCAATCTCGAAGCGATCGACTTGCGATATCGGATTGAGTTTACCATCAGCTTACCCGTGCCGGCAAATCCTAATAAAATCTTGCTCAACAACGCTTTCTTAGTTGTTGACGTTGAAGGCACTAACATAGAGGTACCTCTGACTCAGCAGCCAGGAAAACCGAAGGTATATCGCGCATTTTTTACAATACCCGCTCACAAAACTGCATCTGTTCAATTGTTGCCCATTCTGCCAAAAACTCTGACTCCAGGTTTGTTGGAAGTGCGCGGCTATGTCTCGCTATTTGTGCCAGCGCGCTCCATCTTTCCAAAGCCTCAACCCCAAAGCAAGAAACCAGTCAAGGTGTTATTGAATCCCGAAATTCGCGGTACTTTCTTGCCAAACGATTTCCCATCCGAAAATCCAACTTTACCCGACTTCGATCAAATTAATTACACATTAGCGATCGCCAGTGGAAAAGGCTTGAACGAGATTACGCCTGAACCAGGTAAACCAATTATCATCGATTTACCAATTGTTGGCCCAATTTTGGAAGAGTTACGCAACGGTAATTTGGACTTGGCTACTTTGGAAGCAGACAATTCAGAAAAAGCTCAAATGCTCGTGCAACTGCTGGCCCAACTCGATGCCAATGATGTCAATTTGAAAGAGCTAAATACAGTGATGGATAAATTCGATATTCCTGTCAGAATGTCTCGCGGCTAGAACTGTTAAATGGTAAGTAAGCTGTTGGGCATCTAAATTGTATTTTTTGGGCGGGCGAGACGCCCACCCCACAAGACTTTTCTTAAATTTGACTCTACAATTTAAATGCACTTCAGCTTAACTGTAGGGTGGGCAATGCCCACCTTACGTTTAATTACAGCGGTTCTCAAAAAAGTGAGGTATGCCCACGGAGGCCTATGCCCACGGAGGCCTATGCCCTATGCCCTATGCCCTATGCCCATGAGTACCTCATCTTTCTGAGAAAGGCTATACGTTTAATTACCCCCACTTATACACTCAGTGAGCTTTATTCAAATGTCGAACTCATTTAAATTTCAGCCTGTTTCTTTTAGTTGGGTGGCTGTTCATCCGCAGCCCAAAGGTGTTGTTCAATTTATTGGTGGAACTTTTTTTGGTAGTTTGCCAACTTTGTTTTATCGATATTTTTTACAACAGTTGTTTGAAGAAGGTTATACCGTAGTTGCTTTGCCGTTTAGATTTACTTTTCGTCACTGGCCGATCGCTATTGGGTTATTAAAAGAACAGGAGATTCTGAGAACAGAACTGACCGAGATTGCTCAAAGATTAGGCTATGAAAGCGAAATTTATCAAGAACCATCAAGTTATTTTTGGGTGGGTCACAGTCTGGGATGCAAGTACATTGCTCTTTTAGAATTTTTAAGCGACGATCGGTATCCAAACATTGTGGAGAAATTCTGCGATCGCCCTGACTACGAACGGATTCAAAGGTTAATCGAAAATCTGGGCATCGACAGACCTTCAATTAAAGGCCAGCCGTCCTTATTAATTGCTCCTGATATCAGCAATACAGAGAGCGCTATTCCAGTGCGATCGCTAGCAAAACTGTTAGACAAATTCCGCTTAGGAGTGCTACCAACCAGAGAACAAACTCAATGCTTTATTGCTAATAGTTCTCTGTTTAATTTAACAGCAATAATTTCTTTCGATCGAGATGATATTGCTGGTTCTACCAATGATATCAAAAAAAGTCCAGAACAACAAAAAAACAGCGATGTACTTTGGCTCATACAACAGCTAAGTAATAGAAAATTGCCTTTATTGAGCCAGGAAATAGAAGGCAAACATTTAGAGCCGATTGGCGTCCAAATCGGTTACTATATTGTTGACCTCAATCCTTGGGATAAATTCATCAAACCCCTGAAAAGGCGCTTTCTTGAATATTGGTCTGTTCATTTTTTGGATGCTTTGAAAAAGCGGTTAAGCGCTTAACTATCGGTTGTTATTTGCGATCGCCCTTTCAATCCTCTCTCCTCCAACAGAGAATCGGCCCAAACAGCATCAGTTTCGGACAGCGCAGGGACTAACTCAGCCGTATAATCGAGGGTAATGTCATAGGCGGCGCGATCGTACACTGTATTCAGCAACGCCTGTAAATCCACAATAGGCTCCACATCGCCTGCACCCAAAGGCAAAGGAAAACAGGGAATCGCATCTGGTATATTAAATAAGTATAAATCTGCAAAAGGTCTTTGATTGCCCCGACTCACCAAAATCCGATAATGGGCTGCAATATCATTGTCCAAAACCGGGAGAGGTTGCCAACCCCGCAACAAATCAATCTCCACGAAATTAGTGCGACTACCGAACACCTTATCCCGCTTTTCCTCATACATTTCGTGCCCTTTTCCCGGACGTTTATTAGCAGGTGAAAGCACCTCAATCACCGTCACAACTTCCTTAGTGGCCATATCTATCACCTCCAAATATCCTTCTCTCACCTCCTCAGACATCACTAATCTGATTTTCAAAGGCGCGGTAGTTCGTGTAGCGACAGCCACATTCGATGTAATTGGATTTCTGGGAATGGGATTGCGCTGGATAGAAACATCGGGAATTCCGACTAACAGAGATTGTTCCCCCTTGATTTCATAAATTCGCTTTTCAATCGCCACTCGATATTTGGGTATCAGTTGTGGAACCAAAGCATCTGCGATCGCCACTATCAACCTATTATGTACTTCTGGCCAAAAGTCAGGACTTTCTAAATAAGGATTCATCCCTGGAAACGGATTAGGCATTGATTTAACTCCTGTTGATTTACCTACTTAGGACTTATGCACGGGTGGCCAGAAACCGGGTTTTTGTCCAGAAGACGCCTTATAGCCCGCAAAAACCGCAAAAAACCCGGTTATCAAGGTTTTGATGCGTCCAAGACTACTACTTCTATTATCACCTTAACTCTCTTTCCCGAAGCAGAGAATCGGCCCAAGCTGCATCAGTTTCGGACAGTGGGGGAACTGGTGCGACGGTGTAATCTATTCTAAAGTCATAGGCTGCGCGATCGTAAACCCCATTTAATAACGCTTGTAAATCTACAATTGGTTCCGCATCACCCGCGCGCAAAGGCAGGGGAAACGGAGGAATCATATCCGGTAAATTGAAAAGGTACAAATCCGCCAAAGGCCTTTGATTTCCGCGACTCACTAAAATTCGATAACTTGCCTCAATATCGTTATCAAAAACTAACATGGGTTGGTAACTTCGCAGCAAGTCAATCTCTACCAGATGAGTGCGACTACCAAACACCTTTTCTCGCTTTGCTTCATACATTTCTCGCCCTTTTCCAGGGCGCTTATTGGCTGGTGACAGCACTTCAATCACTGTCACAACTTCCCTAGTTGCTGTATCTCGTACCTCTAAATATGCTTCCCTAAATTCCACAGGTACTGGCAGTCTTACTTTCAAAGCTGTCACAGGCGGTGCGGCAACTGCAACATTAGAAGAATTAGGGTTGGTTGGACTAGGAGAACGCTGCACAGTGACATCAGGAATCCCCACTAATAGGGAATTGTCCCCGCTAAGCTCATAAACTCTTTTTTCAATATCGACGATATATTTGGGCAGCAACTGCGGCACTAATGATTCAAAAATGCTACTAATTAGCAAGTGATGTACTTGAGGCCATAATTCAGGACTTTCTAAATAAGGATTCATCCCTGGAAACGGATTAGGCATTAATCTAGCTCCGGTTAATTTACCTACTTCTATTATCCCCTTAACCCTCTGTCCCGCAACAGAGAATCGGCCCAAACAGCATCCGTTTCTGACAGCGGGGGCACTGCATCGGCTGTGTAATCAATTTCAAAATCATAACCTGCGCGATCGTATACTTGATTAATCAGCGCCTGTAAATCCAGAACCGGCTCTACATCTTCGGGACGCAAAGGCAAGGGAAATGCAGGAATTGTATCGGGAAGGTTAAATAAGTATAAATCTGCGATCGGGCGTTGATTGCTGCGGCTGACTAAAACGCTGCAGTCGCTTTTATGGGAATGTCCGAAAACTGGCAAAGGTTCCCCACCTCGCAACAAGTCTATTTCGACTAAATGGGTACTGCTATCAAATATTTTATTTCGCTTATTGTCATACTTTTCTCTACCTTCCCCCGGCGTTTATTTGCAGGCGAAAGCACTTCAAGAACCGTGACAACTTCCTTGGTTGTCATATCGATTACTTCTAAATATCCTTCCCTAAATTCTTCCGACACTGGGATTCTCACTTTTAAAGGCTGCACAGTTCGGGAAGCGACGGCGACAGCATTAGATGCGATCGCACTTGCGGGAAGGCGTTTCTGTTGGATAGAGACATCAGGAATCGCTACTAATAGAGAATTTTGACCTTTGATTTCGTAAATTCGCTTTTCAATAGCGACGCGGTATTTCGGGCGCAATTGCGGAGTTAACGACTCCTTAATCACACTAATCAGTAAATGATGGACTTCTGGCCAAAAATCAGGATGTTCTAAATAAGGATTCATCCCCGGAAATGGATTAGGCATGAGCGTACTTCCCGTTTACCACTACTATTTTAGCAGCTCAATTAAAAAAACGCAGACAATATCAACATATCATCTGCGTTAATCCGCGTGCATCTGCGATTAAAATGACCTAAAAATTGCCATAACTACTAATAGCCGCCTGCAACCTCCCAATCACTTCATCAACCGAAATCGCCCCCAACTCCCCAGAAGCACGAGTCCGAATATTCAAACTATTCGCCTCAACTTCCTTCGCACCCACAACACCCATCACCGGAATTTTATCCTTCTCAGCATTGCGAATCAACTTGCCCAAACGCTCGCTATCCTCATCAGCTTCAGCGCGAATATTTAGCGCCTTCATCTTCGCCGCCACTTCCTTCGCAAACGGCAAAAACTCTGCGCTGACAGGCAACAACCGCACCTGAATCGGCGCCAACCACAGCGGAAAATCGCCCGCATACTGCTCGATCAAAATCCCGATCAAACGTTCCAAAGAACCGAAAGGAGCGCGGTGAATCATCACCGGACGCTTGCGAATACCGTCTTCAGCGACGTATTCCAAATCAAAACGTTCTGGCAAATTATAATCTACCTGAACAGTTCCTAATTGCCATTCTCTATCCAAGACATCTTGGAAAATGAAATCGAGTTTCGGCCCGTAAAAAGCCGCCTCCCCAATTCCCTCAAAATAATTCATTCCCAAAGTTTCCACCGCGCGGCGAATCGCACCTTGAGCCTTTTCCCAAGCTTCATCGGAACCGATGTATTTCTCTAAATTGTTCGGATCGCGGAAGCTCAAACGCGCCTTAAAGTTTTTCAGTTGCAGACTCTTGAAGACTGACAGAATCAAATCCACCACATTCAAGAATTCAGCATCCAACTGTTCCGGCGTAACAAATAAGTGGGAGTCATCCACCGTAAAGCCGCGCACCCGCGTTAAACCGCCCAATTCTCCCGATTGTTCGTAGCGGTAAACTGTGCCGAATTCCGCCAACCGCATCGGCAATTCGCGATAGGAACGCAATTCGCTTTTGTAAATTTGAATGTGAAAAGGGCAATTCATGGGTTTCATCACAAAACCCTGTTCGTTTGCTGCCGCTTCCTCATCCTCCGCCATCAGCGGAAACATATCTTCTTTGTATTTCTGCCAGTGTCCAGAAATTTTGAACAAATCGACTCTGGCAATGTGCGGAGTCACTACTTGCAAATAGCCGCGCTTGATTTGTTCTTGTTTCAAGTAATCTTCTAAAATACTTCTCAAAACAGTGCCTTTCGGCGTCCACAAAGGCAAACCCGGCCCAACTGGATCGGCAAAGATAAATAAGCCTAATTCTTTGCCTAATTTGCGGTGATCGCGCCTTAATGCTTCTTCTTTGCGGTGTTTGTATGCTGCTAATTGTTCGGGAGTTTCCCAAGCAGTGCCGTAAATGCGCTGTAACTGAGCTTTGGTTTCGTCGCCGCGCCAGTACGCGCCTGCTAGACTTTCTAGCTCGATCGCCTTTGGATTCAACTCACTGGTATTTTCTAAGTGAGGCCCGGCGCACAAATCCCACCATTCCTCGCCCACATGGTAAAGAGTAATTGGTTCGATCAAACCTTCTAAAATTTCTAATTTGTAAGGTTCGTTAATCTCCTTAATTCTGCGTTCCGCTTCCTCGCGGCTGACTTCTTCCCGAATTACAGGCAATTTACGGTTGATGATTTTGATCATCTCTTTTTTAATGGCTTTTAAATCCTGTTCCGTAAAAGGTTCGGGAGTGTCAAAGTCATAATAGAAACCGTTTTCAATCCAAGGGCCAATGGTCACTTGCGCCTTGGGAAATAACTTCTGCACCGCCATCGCCATAACGTGGGAGGTGGTGTGGCGAATTTTTTTTAGTGATTCCGACTCACTCGTGCGGGGCAACTCAATCTTAACGGACTCTTCTGGAGGGGACATGGATTCTGAGCTAGACATCGGCTGAATTAGCAATTAATTTAGTGGCAGTTGCTTCTATATTACTCAGATTGGGACAGCAAGCGCCGACTTCAGGTTGGGGGACACTCCGGGAAATTAGGTCATTCTGGGCATGGGGCATGGGGCATGGGGCATTGGGCATAGTTTTTTTCTTCCTTCTTTCTTCTTCCTTTCATCCGTTACATCTCACATCTTGCACCATTGTCAAGAACAGGCAAGATGCCTGTTCCACAAAGAGTGAATTTTCTTGTGGAACAGGCATCTTGCCTGTTCCTAAAAAGCTTATTGAGAATGGTGCAACATCTCAGTTACATCCGTTACATCCGAAGAAAGCGAATCCCTTGCCGAACTTCCTTCTGCTATGAGCTATTGCTAGCGAGTCTGAGCCGATATTGCACAATTTGGGGATTTCGACTCAAAAATCGCTGCTGACACAGTTAAATTTATTCACACCCACCTACTAATTGTTGTGAAACCCTTGAATTTTTGTTAAAATTATGTTACAATTTGTAAAGACCGTCTAAGACTATAATAGATAAATAACCCAATTTTGATCCATGCTTAATTCCAACTTGCCCGAGCCCGAATTGCTCAAAGCGTTACTGGAACCGCTGTTAGAGGATTTCACTTACTGGTTCGACCGATCGGCAAAGCTCTTAGAAACTGAGGAAATTCCCTTTCTCAGCGACGAAGATCAATCGGACTTGCTGGCGCGAGTCAAACAGGCTCAGCAAGAAGTAGGCGCGGCTAAAGCTCTATTTCAAGCAACCGGAGGTCAAGTTGGGATTGAAACAGCAGCACTGATGCCGTGGCACAGACTGCTCGCCGAATGCTGGCAAGTATCGGCGCGCTTTCGCTCATTGCAGTCAGCTCCCCCTGGAAAATAAGGAAGCGAGTTCAAGTTCAACTTGCAGTCAAATCCCCAATCTTGGGAAATGTGGCGGCTGACTTGACAACCTCAAACAGATTTCCAGTTAATAAGTTATCAGAAAATTGGGTTTAAAACCCCGTCCTTTTAGGAAGGCTTTATTTCCAAAAAGTTCTAAAAGTTTCCCAAATAGTACCCTATACTACAAAGAGATACAGGTAGAATAACCGCGAGCATCGAATGGATAACCAACCCCAAAATGACCCGCTTGAGAAACAATAATGTCTCGTGGGTGGCGAAAACCACAAAAACATAGCTAGGGTAGCCATCGCGCACCCATACCAGAAAACTCAAAATCTTAGTAGTTAGATGTACCGTAGGGCATACGGGAACAAAGGGAATGAGCCCTTAACGCTTGGGGAGACAAGCCCTCTGGGACTATTCAAATTAGGCTCGAAGCTTCGTTCAATTGGACGGGTTTTTGGTTTAAATATTGCCGAAGGGATGAATAGTTTAAAGGTATGTCAGTGAACCAAGAATCCCCGCGTTTACGGCCGGGAGTGTCAATACTTGCTGAAACACTTTTGTAAATTGCTGTGTGGCTGTTTAGCCCGGAGGAGAAGATAATGTTGCACCTGCTTTATATTTTAGCTTTTACCGTTCTTGCCTTTCTGGCAGTCGGTAACTTAATCCGCAGTCTAGTCACCGTTGGTATGGAATCCCAGCGCCCTCAACAGTTCAGGGCAAATAATCCCTACGCATCCTATCCTCGCTCTCAATCTGTACCACATCCAGAACTTTTAGACGAACACGGAAATGTTGTCAATGAGCCGCTGTTAGTGATGCGTTCGCTGACTGTCCAAGACGCCCGCGAACAATTAGATGCTCTCTACAAATCATCTCCGGGCGGCAGCGACGAAGGGGGCGAACTAGCCTGATACAACCACAGCCGCAGCATTTATACTCAGGCGCGATGCCTCAAAAAAAATATAGGACTTACACGCTAGGTGTCCGAAGCCCGGTTTATTCATAGATGGTGGGTAAAAACCGGGTTTCTTGGGATCAGTCGTCAAAATAATTGGTCGTTAGTTTTTAACTAATGGCTAATTATTTGCGCTTTTTTAAAGTTTAATTACCGATTAACCAGATCGATCGCCAAAAAGCGATAATTATGGCACTGATATCCAAGAGACCGAGGATAGTTTGACACTCAAGTACAGGGAAACTAGGAATCTTGGCGGGCACGGCCGAGCGAATTTGGGCGAACACGGGGGTACCCCAGGAGAGCGAAACCGATTTCTTTGTACTTTACTTACCAAGTGCTGTAAATCTATCAGATACTGAAGAAGGATCGCTCTAAACCTCCTATCGATCCTGTTTTGTCATCGGCAAAAATGCACGTTTAAAGCTAGATGATCGTCCCTATTTCGCTACTGGCAGAACTTCTGCAAGCTTTGCCCCAACTGCGGGCACAAATTTATTTCAAATCTTCCATGACAGCCCTGTCTCACGCTATGGAAGACTTAGTTTTGGCGGGTTCCGACGACGAACCCCTAGTCATTGCAAGCTTTCAGCGAGAGCGCTTCTACCGCCAGGAAGCTCACCGTTACCGGCGAATTGCCTCACGATCCTCTCAGGTATATGTGCTGGCAGCACCGGAAACTGAGTTTAAAAATTCTTCGGAGTGTCACGAAACTGTGGCGTTTGCACCGGAGGACGGATTAAGTAAAGAGTGGCACTTAGTGGTACTGGGGGAACACTACTCAACTTGCCTGATTTGTCAAGAAAAAATTGTGCCGATCGACGACCAGGACGATCGCGGGCCGCTGGTGATGGATCAAGCTCGCAGATTTGAAGGAATTTGGACGTTCGATCGCGAGGTCAGCTCCAAAGCGGCCGCATTGTTGCTCGATAGAATTGTCAATTATCGCCCGGAATTGGCCGAAAAGATCGATCGAGCGCGAACTACTTACAAGCTCAAAACAGCGAAAAAAACGAGGAAATCCGCCACTTCCAAAGCCGCCAAACCCGACAAAAGTACGGCAAAAAGCTCAAAAATTCCCAATCCAAAATTGAGCGATGCTTTTACCGAACGCTTAGTCACCTACTTGCAAGCAGGCCAGCACAAACTGCTCAAAGCATACGCCGCCATCGCCGCCCAGGAACGCAAAGAACGCCTGGTAAACTTAATTACAACGGCAATGCGGCAGTCTCTCAACCCACAAGAAATCGTCGAAGTTGCAGTTCAAGAACTCGGCACTGCCCTGTCAGCAAGCCGATGTTTGATTTATCGGTGCAAGACCGCAGATGTGGCGGTCAAAATCGATCGCGAGTTTTTGGCTCCCGGCGCTAGTTCCATGCTGGATCAGACTTGGCTGTTGCAGGAAAATCAAATATGGATCGACGCGGTGGCGCGGCAAGAGCGAGTTTACATCCAAGACACAGCACAACACCCCCTGATTGTCAATACACAATTCCTGGAAAAAATTGTAAAAAATTGGCAAATTGTCTCTTGGTTAATGGTGCCAGTGCTTTATCAGGGGCGGGTTTTGGGCATGGTGGAAATGCACCAGTGCCGATCGACTTTGGCTTGGGAAGAAGACGAAATTGCTTTAGTAGAGGCGATCGCCACCCAACTCGGAGCAGCATTAATTCAAGCAGAAACCTACGCTCATTTAGAAGAACTAAACCAACAATTAGAAGCATTAGACCGCACTCGCAGCAATCTAATTGCCATCACCGGACACGAACTTCGCACTCCACTTTCTACGATTCAAGTGTGTTTGGAAAGTTTGAACTCGGAACCAGATATGCCTGCCCAATTGCGGCAAATCATGTTAGAAACTGCCCTCGGCGATGCCGATCGAATGCGGAAACTCGTGCAGGATTTCTTAACTCTTTCTCACTTAGAAAGCGGGCGAGTCCAATGGAATGTAGAATCGCTGACGCTGCAAGAATGCGTGGATTTAGCCCTCAGCAGCGTGCGATCGCGCACGGTCGATCGACAGTTACCGGAAATTATCGCCGAAGTGTCCGCAGAATTGCCTTTAGTGCAAGCTGACGGAGAGTGGTTGGTGGAGGTTCTCTCCAAACTGCTAGACAACGCTTGCAAATTCACCACACCTCAAGGAAGCGTGACCATAAGAGCGAAATGCAACGGTTCTCGGATGGTGGAAGTGCTCGTAGCCGATACGGGGAGGGGAATAGAGGCGAACAGTTTAAAAGTAGTGTTCGATCGATTTTATCAAGAAGAAGGAGCTTTGCGCCGCAGCGCCGGCGGTACCGGTTTGGGATTGGCAATTTGCAAACAGATTGTTGCCGGCTGGGGCGGTAAAATTTGGGTAGATTCCGCAGGAAAAGACCGAGGAAGTGAATTTCACTTTACTATTCCCACTGTTTAGACTCAATGGATAATAGTTAACTAATCACTCTTAAAGGTGATGTGGCGGGAGCGGTGTTCAGCTTTAAAATAGAAAGTATCAAAGCAGATTCAGGATGCGCTGACCGTCTTAAACCCGGTTTGGCGACAGAATACCTAGGGACGCTGCCGAAAATTAATAGCAGTTTAAAATAAGAATCCAACTGTAGGTAAGCTGCAAACCCCGATCGTAATCAGTCCTGCCGAATCTAAAATCTAAAATCTAAAATCTAAATTGGTATAAGTCTGCCCTGCACAAGCCGTGACATGGTAAAAGTCGATCGAATCTGTTGAGGCACTGCCGAGGCCAGTGTTGATTCGTGGAAAGTTGAAAATGCAAATGTTTGGCCCGGAAAAAGTTTTTTTCCAGAAGAATACTCAAACCTAGAGGTTAGCAAAATCGATTATGTCACCTACAACCCAGATGAAATCTACTCAACCTATGGCCAAACAGCCACAACTGCAATTAGGTTCTCAAGGTAAAGCGGTATTGGAACTCGAACAACTGCTAACCAAGTTGCACCTTTACCGGCAGCCTGCTAAAGGAATTTTTAACAAAGCCGTTGAATTTTCTGTGAAGCTGTTTCAGTTTCGGGTTTTCTTGTCGCCCGACGGCATTGTCGGGCCACTGACTTGGCAGGCGCTTTATACTGGAGCTCCAGTTAATATGCCGGTACTCAGATTGGGCAGTTCTGGGCAAGCAGTCGCTACTGTTCAGGAAGTTCTCAAAATTTCCCAGCATTATGGCGGTAAAGTTGACGGCGACTTGTCTACTTTGACGGACAAAGCTGTTCGCGCATTTCAAAAAAGCTTTGGGATTGAGGCTGACGGGATTGTCAATCAGGAAACTTGGACTGCTTTGAGCCAAATTCCGCGCGGCTATGACCCTAATTCGTTCTTGACTTAGGGTTGACGCGGTAAATTGTGCGATCGTGTGTGGGGGTAATTTGGGGGAATGTGCGATTATTCAGGTGCCCCACAAGCACCAGAATAATTGCTGTTTTTTTTTGATTATTTTTTCGGAATTCGTGCTGCCTAATTTTGTTTTCTAACTTGGGTGGAAATTACCAATTATGAATTATTAATTACTAATTATCAGTTATCAGAAAAGATCGATCGCCAAAAAACTGTTAATTTTCCTTACAATTTCGAGAACAGCGTGCAGTCTCGATGATACGATGCCGTAAAAATCCTTTGGATATATCTATGGCCGAACAACTTACTGGACAACCCCCAATCTTCGGCGGCAGCACAGGCGGCTTGCTGACCAAGGCGCTAGTTGAAGAGAAGTACGCTATCACTTGGACTAGCCCCAAGGAGCAGGTGTTTGAAATGCCTACGGGTGGCGCTGCGATTATGCGTCAAGGCGACAACTTGCTGCATCTGCCCCGGAAGGAGCAGTGCATCGCTTTGGGCGGCCAGCAACTGCGGGCTAAATTCAAAATCACGAACTACAAAATTTACCGCGTGTTTCCAGACGGTACTACTGAGTACCTGCATCCCAAGGATGGCGTGTTCCCTGAGAAGGTGAACGAAGGTCGTCCCTACAACGGTAAGATTGACCGCAATATTGGCAGCAATCCAAATCCGGCTACGCTCAAGTTCACAGGTAAGAAGACTTTCGATCCTTAGACGATGAGTGCATGGCTGAGCAAAACATAGGTAATATTCCCTGTAAGGCTCAGCTTGTAAACTTGTTTTTGCAGTAGTATTCTGGCGCGGGAGGCTAAGCCCGCAGCGCCAAAATACTACTGCAAACTTCTAATCTTATTAAAAGTTAATGTTAAATTAAAAATGAATCTCGCAATCAGGCGAGCGCAGCCTTCTGATATCGATGTTTGCGCTCGCATTAATTATGAAGCTTTTAAATGTATTTCCGATCGCCATCAATTCCCTACAGATTTTCCGACGCTGGAGTTTTCAACTGAAATTATTGGTCTTCGGATCGAAAGTCCGTTGTTTTTTGGCATAGTAGCCGAGAGTTCCGGTGCGGTTGTCGGCTGCGGGTTTATGGACGAACGCAACCCGATTCGCGGTATCGGGCCCGTCAGTGTCGATCGAACTTTTCAAGGCCGCGGCACGGGACGGGAAATCATGAAAGCTTTGCTGGAACGGGGACAGGACGCTGTGGGCATCCGTTTGGTTCAGGAATCTTTTAATATGGCCTCGCTGTCGCTGTACGCTTCTTTGGGTTTTGAGGTGAAGGAACCTTTCGTGTTAATGGAAGGGAAGTTTCGCAGCCAGCCTCCGCATGGGTTTGAGGTGCGGCCGATGGCTAGTGAGGATGTTGGTGAATGTGCTGCTTTGTGCGAAAAACTGTGCGGGTGCGATCGAACTTCGGAGATTGAAGACGCCCTGACTTTCTTTTCTCCTTGGGTTGCTTGCAAACAAGGTCGGATTGTGGCTTATACTTGTGCGGTGTCGGCTTTGAGCCACAGCATCGCGGAAACTGAAGCCGATATGCAGGCTTTGCTCTTGGGGGCTGCTGCGTACAATTCCGAAGAATTGCTTTCTTTTCACTTGCCGCTGAGGTACCCAAGTTTGTTTCGCTGGTGCTTGGAAGAGGGGCTGCGCGCCCTCAAGCCGATGGCGGTGATGGCAGTTGGCGAGTATCGGTCGCCGGAGGGATGTTGGTTTCCGTCTTTTGTTTATTGATTGTATAGCGAAGTTAGTATATGATATTTCCCGATTTCTCACAATTTTCGGAACTGGCGAAACAAGGCAATTTTGTACCCGTGTATCAAGAATGGGTTGCTGATTTGGATACGCCGGTGTCTGCGTGGTATCGGGTTTGTGCGGGTCAACCTTACAGTTTTCTGCTGGAGTCTGTCGAAGGTGGGGAAAAACTTGGGCGTTATAGTTTCTTAGGGTGCGATCCGTTGTGGATTTTGGAGGCAAGGGGATCTCGCACAACTCAAGTTTACCGTGACGGTTCCGAAAAAGTATTTACGGGCGATCCGTTTGTAGCTTTAACTGAATGTTTGGAGTCTTATCAACCGGTGAAATTGCCGCAGTTACCGCCGGGAATTGGCGGGTTATTTGGTTTTTGGGGTTACGAGTTAATTAAGTGGATAGAACCGCGAGTTCCCGTGCATCCAGCCAGTGAGAATGATTTGCCGGATGGATTGTGGATGCAGGTTGATAATTTGCTGATTTTCGACCAGGTGAAGCGGAAAATTTGGGTCGTCGCCTATGCGGATTTGCGGGAGGTTGGCGTTGATTTTGCCCAGGCTTATCAGCAAGCGTGCGATCGCGTTGGCAAGTTAGTTCAGAAGCTGCAATCGCCGCTTTCCCGGCAATCTACTCTCATAGAATGGACACCTCCCAATAACGGGCAAGATGCCCGTTCCACAAGAGATAAGGACGGGCAAGATGCCCGTTCCACAAGAGATAAGGACGGGCAAGATGCCCGTTCCACAACCGGAAATACAGAATTGGCTTACACTAGCAATATTACCCGTGAAAAGTATTGTGCCAATGTTTTAAAGGCGAAGGATTATATCAAAGCCGGAGATATTTTTCAAGTAGTTATTTCGCAGCGACTAGAGGCTGAATACAGTGGCGATTCTTTTGCACTTTACCGCTCTTTGCGTCTCATAAATCCTTCTCCGTACATGGCTTATTTTCATTTCAGAGATTGGCAGATTATCGGTTCGAGTCCCGAAATTATGGTGAAGGCGGAAAACACTGCTGATGGCAAAAAGATAGCAACTTTGCGACCGATTGCCGGCACTCGCCGCCGGGGTAAAACTCCTCAAGAAGATGATGCTTTGGCTGCTGAATTGCTGCAAGATCCGAAGGAAATTGCGGAACACGTCATGTTAGTTGATTTGGGTAGGAACGATTTAGGAAGAGTTTGCCGAAACGGTACTGTAAAAGTTGACGAGTTAATGGAAATTGAGCGTTATTCTCACGTCATGCACATTGTGAGCAATGTGGTGGGAGAATTGGCCCAGGATAAGACAGCTTGGGATTTGTTGAAAGCGGGTTTTCCTGCGGGTACGGTTAGCGGTGCTCCGAAGATTCGGGCGATGGAGATTGTGCACGAGTTGGAAGGTTGTCGCCGGGGGCCGTATTCAGGGGTTTACGGGTATTATGATTTTGAGGGACAGTTGAATAGTGCGATCGCAATTCGGACTATGGTTGTTCGCTCTCAAGGAGGCGATAAACATTCGGTTTCTGTGCAAGCAGGTGCTGGTTTGGTAGCTGATTCTAACCCGGATATGGAGTACGAAGAAACGCTGAATAAAGCCAGGGGAATGTTGGAGGCAATTCGCTGTTTGAAGTAGCGAGGCGGAGCCTCTGGATCTCTGTTACCAGGCAGAGCCTGGTAACAAGAAACACAAACTACTGTTGAACGAGGGAAATGTGAATTTTTATATAGTTGACGTGTTTGCGGAGTCAAAATATGCTGGCAATCAACTAGCTGTATTTTGCGGTGCAGGAGTTGCCGAACTATCTGAGGCTCAAATGCTACAGATAGCGAGGGAAATCAATTATTCAGAAACTACGTTTATTCGATCGCCCGATCCGCGAGATGGCGGCTATGACGTGCGGATATTCACGCCCAAGAAGGAATTGCCCTTTGCCGGTCATCCGACTTTGGGCACTGCGTTTGTGTTGCAGCAAGAGATTATTCGCGAAAAGGTCGATCGAGTAATTCTCAATTTAGCCGTCGGTCAAATTCCCGTTACTTTTAATTATCACAATGAAGCGGCAGATATTTTGTGGATGCGACAAAACCCGCCTAGTTTTGGTCAAGTTTTATCAGCCGCAAGTCTGGCAAATGTTCTGAATTTAGAACCCGATGAAATTGATTTGAGATTCCCAATTCAAGAAGTTTCGACCGGAGTGCCGTTTATAATTGTCCCATTAAAAACTCTCGCATCGCTCAAAAAAGCTCAAGTCAACTTAGATAAATATTTTGAGCTAGTTGATACAATGGAAGCTAAAGAAATTTTGATATTTTGCCCAGAAACTTACAGCGACCTTAATGATTTAAGCGTGCGAGTTTTTGCCCATTCATTAGGAATTCCCGAAGATCCGGCGACTGGCAGTGCTAACGGCTGTTTGGCTGGATATTTGGTAGAACATGATTATTATGGGGAAACAAAGATTGATGTGAGAGTTGAGCAGGGTTATGAAATCGATCGACCTTCTTTGCTGTTATTACAAGCAGCCAAAAATGAAGAGGAAATAACTGTTTTGGTGGGTGGTAAGGTGGTGATGGTTGCTAAGGGAGAATTTGTGTAGAATATTTAATGGGATTTTTTTTACCGCAGATGCACGCAGATATGTACAGCCCGGTTGAAATTAGATTTTGGCGATCGAGGAAATGAATTGTATGTTGTATAATGTAGTTAAGATTAGGAATAATCCTCAAAAACTATGACGGCAACAATCCAAGCTAGAGAAGTTACTCTCTCCTACTTAAGGGAAAAATTTAATATCCAACTCGTTGATGACGACCAATTTTTTCGTGAATGGATTGACGAATTACCCGAAATCAGCGAATTTGAAAAACAATTTCTCGATCAAGTGAAAGCTAGCTATTTCAACTTAGTCGAGTATCTTCCAATGCTAGAAACTACCGTCAAAATGGTAGTCTTATCTCCCTTGCTACATTTTGCAGGTTTCTATTTACCTCCCTTTCATATCAAAGCTGAACCTGAAGTAGAAATTTTCTTTGAAGACGAAGACGAGACAATTATCAGAGGTAGGATGGATGTCCTGGTTTTAAAACAGCAGTTTTGGGTAATGGTTATCGAGTCAAAAAGCGCTCAAATTTCCATAGAAACAGGATTAGCGCAAATATTAGCTTATCTGCTGGCTAATCCTAATCCTAGCATGGCGTCCTTTGGAATGCTAAGCAACGGCAGGAATTTTCAGTTCATTAAAATGACGTATCAAGGTACACCGCAGTACGGTTTATCTAATTCCTTTGATTTGCGCGATCGAGGGAATGAATTGTACAATGTACTCAAAATTATGAAGCGAATCG
Source organism: Microcoleus sp. T2B6 (assembly GCF_036700475.1). Classification (NCBI taxonomy): domain Bacteria; kingdom Bacillati; phylum Cyanobacteriota; class Cyanophyceae; order Oscillatoriales; family Microcoleaceae; genus Microcoleus; species Microcoleus sp. T2B6. The sequence continues at coordinate 42,210 of NZ_JAUBOZ010000029.1, forward strand.
CTCAAATTGTGAGATAAGCTGTTGTGCATTTAAATTGTATGTTGAGGGCGGGCAAGATGCCCACCCCACAAGAAGGAAAATTTATTGCCCCAGGCAATTTAAATGCGTATTAGCTTAGTACAGATAAAAGAGGATTAACTCACATGGTAAGTTCACTCATCGAATCAATAGAAATTCAAGTGATTGAATTTCCCCGCATTTCCCTAGAAGAATGGATGGAAAACCCGCCTGACAGCACAGAATGGGTAGATGGAGAATTAGTGGAAAAAAACGGCATGACAGCAAAAACTGGTCGGATTCAATCTCGGCTATCCCGCTATTGGGGAAATTACGCACTTTCCAGCGGACAAGGTGGAGAAGTTTACACAGAAACAGGTTGCCGTACAGTAGGGAGAGGTCGCTGTCCCGATGTTTCCTACTTGACACCAGAATTAGTCGCCCAATTTAATGATTTTACCATACTTCCTCAAAGTTTTCCGTTGATTGCTGAAATTATTTCTCCTACTGATAAAGCCGAAGAAGTATTTGCCAAAACAAATGAATACCTGCAATCGGGCTGTCAAGAAATATGGCTGGTACTTCCTGAGAGTCAGTGGATTGTTGTTGTCACTCAACAGCAGAGACTTTTATTCGCCAGAGGTGAAGTTGTCAGCACTCAAATAGTTTTGCCTGGTTTTAGTATGGCCGTCGATGAGTTGCTAGCGTAAAAAATTAAAAGAATAAATTGGTTGAATTTAATTATGGATAATTCTTTAGTCCCTATACGGGACGAAAGTTTGTGTAGGATAGGTTTCAACCGCCGAGTTTGAGCCGCAGGATTCGGTATTATACCAATTCTCCCAAATCGGGCAACAGTTATGAGTTTTTGGTTTGTTTCCTGAAAGACTGTATGCACCGGTGCGTCGCTGTGAGATAGTCGCTTTTTTTGATAAATTTTGAGAGCGACGCACCCTACAGCTACTGTTGCATGATTTTTTATAATTAGTATTACTCTTTAGTCCCTATACGGGACGAAAGTTTGTGTAGGATAGGTTTCAACCGCCGAGTCTTTAACTCAGCTAATATGAGGTAGCTCATATTCATAGACTCGCGCGATTGTTAGGCTAAAAAAGTCATCCCTACCAGAGACTTTCCAATGCTGCAAACATTTTCGCGGACTTTAAATGTATCCCCTGACGCTTCTGAAACGCTGCTTTCACTGCCATTAACCAGCTTGCTCGATTCACCGGAATTCAATCAAGTCTTGGGAAGTCTGGATAGTGGTTTGCTCAAAGAAACTTTGCCAACTGCTGGAACTGTTTTAGCTCAAAAGCTGCCGCGTTTTTACGACTGGTTGCAAACAGAACTAGGAATTAAAAACGTCCCTGAGAGTCCCGATCATACTACGAAATGGGTAATCGGTTTTTTGAAGAATCAAGAAAGTTTAACTCGTTTAGTTGAATTGCACAAATCAATTCCCAGACAGGCATTAGAACGAGCGATACCTCGTTTAGTTAGCGCCTTTGATGAGGTTCAACCCACCGCTGTAAAGCAAGAATGGGAAAAAGCGATCGCAGCACTTTGTCTGGTTCTCGCCGTCGCAGCACGGGAAAATCAGCCATCTGCGGCCTGAAGCCATTCTGTCTGAGTTTAAACAAAGCGCTTTTTTCGGAAAATTTGCAATTGAGTGCGATCGATCTCAACGACTACTGGCCGCCGTTTGTTGAGGACGATCGCATTGTGTCTATTTAGCAAAAGCCACTGAGCCAATATTGCCACAATCGCGCGCCTTTTGAGAAACTTGCCTTCAAAACGCGCCATTCGGACGATCGCCTCTTCGAGTTTATAACAACAGTTGTTGCCTTTGGGGGAAATCACAAAAATCGTTCCCGGTATATAATCGCCTTCATTTGCCCAGAAAGCATACCTTTCGCCTAAAGTAAAGTAGTGAAAAACATTGTTAGCGGTGGAAGTTTTAGCTAACTTTTCCGAAACGCCCAAAGAATTAAAAATTACAGTGGATCGAATATAATCCGGGTATTTTGCTGCTATTTGCTGAGCAACTTTGCCGCCCAAACTTTCTCCGATAACATCCGGCGGATTCCCGCTGTGAAATTGCTGCTTTATCCAATCAATAGCACCCACAGTTTGCGCCGATTTTAACTGGCGTTCTAGTTTTGCCATAAATACATCGGGCGTATCTTCCAAAACGCGCTCGAAAGGATACCAAGAACCGTAGCCGCGAATCACGAAAACAGGCGGATTATTGCCAGAAATGGGGAGGCGACTTTCAGCATAAAAACCAGTGCGAGAGTCTTCAAAAACTTTTTTTATGATATAATTTCCATCAATAACTTGCCCTTCTTCGTGCCGAATGTAGATTGAAGGATTATTGGGTTTAAAAGTATCGTGCAGTTGGGGTTTGGCAAACTTTTCATACAGGGAATCTAGCAAGTGCCTTCCCGTTTGGCGATCGACAAAATCTGATTTTGTTATTTTCATCCCAAATCTCATTTTTAACTGCTTGTGGGGGGAAAACGCGGTATTGTTGCAAAATACCTTTACCCAGATTTGGTAGGGGCGGGTTCACCAACCATATCTAACGATTACCGACAATCTAGATAAACCCGCCCCCCACCACCGATAACCTACGTCAACCCGAAATTTGCATCGCATCGGAAAATGTACATGATGATTTATGGTTCGGTTCGGGCGGGTTTTCGAGATTGTTTGTTTCAGGCAATTATTGTTTGTAAAACCCGCCCCTACAAGCACCCGGTACATTCTGATTTATGGTTCGGTTCGGGCGGGTTTTATGGATTGTCAATTATTGGCAAATATTGTCGGTGAAACCCGCCCCTACCAAATCCGCCAAATGTACATCGGATTTATCGTTGGGCGAGGGCGGGTTTTATAGATTGTCAATTATTGGCAAATAGTGTAGGTAAAACCCGCCCCTAGCAAATCACTTTTACAAAACTCGCAACGTGCTAGCAACACTATCGACTGCTTCCATCGCGCGAATTTCATCGAGTGCTTGTTGAAAATTACCTTCCCTAACATCGTGAGTCACGACGACAATTTCTGCTAAATCGCCGTGAATTCCCGTCTGCACAACTGATTCCAAACTAACTTTGTGGTTGCCGAAACAAGTGCCGAGTTTGCCAATTACCCCCGGAGTATCGCGCGTCAGAAAACGGGCGTAAAAGCGAGTAACAAGTTCCTGCATCGGAGCAATTTTGCAGTAGTGTTGGTGACTGCAACTCAGCAAAGGATGGGGAATCGGAACTGTTTCGGTTTTCAGGATGGCCGCGACATTCATGATGTCGGATACTACGGCGCTAGCTGTTGGGCCTGCACCGGCGCCGCGCCCGTACAGCATCAATTGCCCGATCGGCTCTCCTTCGACTAAAATTGCATTGTAAACCCCGTTAACACTCGCCAGCGGATGAGTTTTGGGTACAAAACTCGGATGAACTCGAATTGACAGCAGTTCGCTTTCTGCCTCCGCTTGCTTGCCATTGTAGCGGGAGGTTTCTTGAGCAATAGCCAACAATTTAATCACAAATCCCAGCTTGTCGGCGTAGTCAATATCAGCCGCACTAACTTTTCTGATACCTTCGCAGTGAACATCTGCTAATTTGATGCGTCCGCCAAAAGCTAGCGAGGCTAAGATAGCAATTTTATCGGCAGCATCTAATCCATCTACATCTGCTGTGGGGTCAGCTTCAGCATAACCTAATTGCTGAGCGTCGGCGAGCACTTCGGCAAAGTCTGCACCTTCTGTTTGCATCCGCGTCAGGATGTAATTAGTTGTGCCGTTGACGATGCCGGTGACAGTTTGAATGCGGTTTGCACCTAAAGATTGTTTGAGGCTTTGAATGACTGGAATGCCGCCGCCGACAGCAGCTTCTAGCATTACGTAAACGCCTTTTTTGTTGGCGGCCTCGAAGATTTCATTACCGTAGCGGGCGATAACTGCTTTGTTGGCAGTGACGACGTGCTTGCCGCTGGCAATAGCTTGCAGAATGAGCGATCGCGCCGGTTCCAATCCGCCAATCAGTTCTACTACAATATCAATTTCCGGGTCAGTTGCGATCGCTTCTAGGTCAGTTGTCAGCACATTTTCTGGCAATTGTAAAGACCGAGTTCGAGAAATATCGCGCACTCCCACCCGATAGATTTCCAATTCCTGCAACAGCGGATGGCGGCCATCTGGGGAGAGCAAAATCTCTGCTGTTCCCGCGCCAACTGTACCCAAACCTAACAAACCAATTTTGAAAGCCACGACTTTGACCCGTAGAAACTCAATTAACCTACAATCATTGTATGCTAATCAAGCAATTTGTCATTTAAGTAAGCTCAATATCCAGAGCCCCGACTTCTTTAATAAGTCGGGGCTCTGGATATTGAGATGACAATTCACAGTTCTGAATCCATGTCTACCCCCATTTCTCGGAGTCGCTGGGCCAATCTTTCGGCCCGCTGGCGTTCTGCATTAACTTGCTGTTCTAGCTGCTGATTTTGCTGTTCTAGTTCCTGATTTTGCTGTTCTAGCTGCTGTCGCTGTGCTTCTTCTTCTCGAATTAAATCTTCTACTAGCGGCGGAGATAGCACTTGATTCACCGATAAAATAAATTCAGCGAACTGTACAGACTGAACTTGCTGTCCCGGCAAAAATTCCTGGTGAGAGTAACTGCCTTCATTTTCTGGACGGCTACACACTCGTATTTTCGGTTGATTGGCGTCTACAATCCAATATTCAGGGATATCAATTAAGTCATATTCTGCCCGTTTGCGAATGTAGTCGTCCCGCCAATTTTGACTGGTAACTTCGATAACTAACAGCGGTTTTTCTTCAAAATCTAGCACTGCGGAACCAGGTTGCGCGCAGACTTGTTCCCACAGACTCTGAGTGCAAATCACCACATCAGGAATGCGAGAAGAGTTTTCCTCAGTTCGGACTGCGGTAGTCACAATTGCAACTATCGGTAGGTTGTGTGCTGCAAAGAAGCGCCGGAACTGATAAACTAAAAATTCACAAATTTTGATATGTATTGCTGTAGGTGTTGGCATTTCGATTAGATTGCCCCGATATAATTCATAACAAACACCTGATTCTCCCTGATAGTTCAGATATTCTTCAAAGGTGAGTTTTTGGGTAGAAGTTATAACCATGTCAGTTATCTCCCTTTTTCGGTGAGCTTACTGTATATTTTACACTTGTATTGGGTGAACCAGCCCCTCCAGCCTCAAAACTGTTTCAAAAATTGTAGGGCGAGCCAAGCCCACCCTACAAATCAGATTAAATCAGGTAACACATTAATAAGTTTCAACGTGCCAACGGTGGTCTTTCTTCAACTGTTTCTGATAGGCAGCCCAGTCAACACCGTACTTGCCAGCCGCGGCCGACATTCCCTCATCAATTCCGCCTTCCATACCCTTCAAACCGCAGATATAAGTGTGAGTATTCGGCTTTTGAACCAATTCCCACAATTGGTCTGCGTTCTCTTGAATCCGGTTTTGAATGTACATCTTGCCGCCGTCAACATTCTTTTGCTCGCGGCTGATGGCATAAGTCAAGCGGAAATTATCGGGGAACTCGCGCTGCAATTGTTCCAACTCTTCCTTATAAAGAATGTTGGGAGTGTAAGCAACTCCAAAGAACAACCAAGCTAAACCTCTGAATTTGTAATCGGGATTGTTTTCTTTAAACATCCGCCACAAGTAAGCCCGGAAAGGAGCAATACCCGTACCGGTACCCATCATAATAATGGTGGCTTCCTCGTCGTCGGGCAACAGCATTTCTTTGCCTACGGGGCCGGTGATTTTGACATCATCCCCAGGTTGCAAACCGGTGAGGAAAGTCGAACAAACACCAAAGACTTGTTCACCGGTTTCTGGGCTTTTGTACTCTAGGCGGCGCACGCACAGCGAGACTGTTTTGTCGTCGAGGTGGTCGCCGTGACGGGTGGAGGCGATCGAGTAAAGCCGAATTTTGTGAGGTTTGCCGTTTTTATCCGTGCCATCGGGAATAATCCCGATACTTTGACCTTCGAGATAGTGCAAATTGCCTCCAGAAATGTCGAAGGTGACGTGGCGGACTGTGCCGTCGCCGCCTTCTCTGACTAATTCTTCTGTAGAAATGCACTTACCAATATAGGGATTGGCCGGTTTGTAGAGGTTAACAGGAACCTGAACTTTTTCCTTGGCTTGAGTCATGGGCTTAGTTTCTTCTCCAGATTTCTGACTCTGTAGCCCTGCTTCTGGTGCGACTTTGCCATTTGTTTCGGGAGCGCTGTTTGAGGGGCGGATGCTGACAATTCTTCCACCCATGCGAGCAATCCGGCGCATTTCCTGATTCATGCGATCGTAGGGCACGGAGATAAATACGCTGCCGCTACGGCGAATCGGGTTATTTATTTGGTCAGTTGCTTGGCTCTGACGCATACCCTCCACTTCGTAAACAAAGATGCGGCTGCCTGATTCGGAGTTTGCCGCTCCACCAGATAAGCTTGGGCTGTACATTTGTTGATTTTCCTTCACGATACAGAGTTATAAAGAAAGAGAATGTGACGTTAGACTCAATTTACTTTTTTCTTAAGGCCCTCGGGACTAATTGGCCGCGCCAATTTTTGGGCCTCGCCACGCCGGCGGGAGTGTTGAAGTTGCGATCGCTCGCGTATCCAATCCCTACTAGCCGAACGCCGCGCTCACCGAGCCCGCTTTGCGTTCGGCTGTTGACCTATAGCTATTGTTGTCTGCGTACTGCCAATATTTTACCCGATCGGGGGATCTGCCCCGATAAGTCGTTTTGATTGCCGACCGGTGATGGAGTGTGGCATCGGGCAACAAATAGCTCCTATTGACCGAAAGCAGCCAGGTACAAGATCCTGGATTTATGACTCCCAGGCTGACTGACGGGTCAATTCTACAATCTCAAATCTCAAATCTCAAATCTCAAATCTATCGACGTTGAGCTTGTAGTGGGCGATCGCATTCTGGTAAGATCAACTACTAAAGTTAGTGTTAATAGATATGACGATCTTATGCCCCAAGCAATCCCAAATGCCTTGTGCGATGGGATAGGGAGCTGCGTAGTTCAGCCCAGGCGGGTCAATCCGCTCGAAGTAAAAAAGAAAGGGGAGGGATTCACGCCTCCCATGTCATACATAAATGACTATACTTTTACAAGCTATTAATTACTTGCCTTGAAGATTGCTTGGGTCTTCCCGGGCAGGCAATCAACTCACTGCTGTATGCTGGTGAGAACTCGATCGTCTCGGGGTAGCACAGCAGCACAAAGCCTGCTTGCCACTACCTGCGGGCTGAAATTTTGTGGAATCTAGACTTGAGTTAGTTAGTAAACAGTGATTTTGTTAGAGGGAAACTATGACAAGTAAGCCGGATCGCGTGGTTTTAATTGGCGTTGCCGGAGATTCCGGATGCGGAAAATCTACTTTTTTACGCCGATTGACAGATTTGTTCGGGGAAGATTTCGTTACTGTAATCTGCCTCGACGACTATCATTGTCTCGATCGCAAGCAGCGCAAGGAAACAGGGATTACAGCCCTTGACCCCAGAGCGAACAATTTTGACCTGATGGCTGAGCAAATGAAGGCTCTCAAAGAAGGTCGGGCGATCGACAAGCCGATTTACAACCACGAAACCGGTCTGCTCGATCCTCCTGAGCGGGTAGAGCCGAATCACGTGATTGTGATTGAGGGGCTGCATCCGCTGTACGACGAGCGAGTTCGATCGCTCCTCGACTTCAGCGTCTACCTCGACATCAGCGACGAGGTAAAAATTGCTTGGAAAATCCAGCGCGACATGGCGGAACGGGGCCACCGTTACGAAGACGTGCTGTTTGCGATCAATGCTCGCAAACCGGATTTTACCGCCTACATCGACCCGCAAAAGCAATATGCTGATGTGGTAATTCAAGTGTTGCCGACCAACTTGATCAAAGATGACAAAGAGCGGAAAGTTCTGCGTGTGCAGATGATCCAGCGCGAAGGCATCGCCAATTTTGAGCCTGCGTATTTGTTTGACGAAGGTTCAACAATTAACTGGGTTCCTTGCGGCCGCAAGCTGACTTGTTCCTATCCCGGAATTAAGATGTACTACGGGCCCGATGCTTTCTACGGTCACGAAGTCTCGATTTTGGAAGTAGATGGTCAATTCGAGAATCTCGAAGAAGTTATTTACATCGAAAGCCATTTGAGCAAGACTTCTGCGAAGTATGAAGGCGAGTTAACTCACCTGTTACTCCAGCACCGCGAATATCCTGGTTCCAACAATGGAACTGGTTTGTTCCAAGTGTTAGTCGGATTGAAGATGCGGGCGACTTACGAGAAGTTGACTGCAAAAGAAGCGAAAGTGGCTATGAGTGTTTAGAACGCAGACATGAAAGATTTGGGAGGCGCAATTGCGCCTCTTTTTTTGTGGAGAAATGAACCGCAGAGGGCGCAGAGGGCGCAGAGTAGAGTTAGGGGCAATACAGTTCAGTTAAGCCCGATCCCCCCTAGCCCCCCTTAAGAAGGGGGGGACAAGAACTTACTCAAAGTCCCCCTTCTTAAGGGGGATTTAGGGGGATCTCCGAGGAATAAACACTTTTAACTGAACCGTATTGGAGTTAGGGCAGGGTGTTTGAAAGTAGAGATTTTAAGAAGGTTTTTCCGGCTTCATTCAGGTCGCTATCTAGGGAAAAAGTTAGACTGCGAACTCGAATATCGTCATTTTTTATATCTAGTGGTTGTTTGAGGTTTTGCGGGTAGACGAGAATTGCATTTTGGCACTTTAACGCATTTGCGTAAGCAACTATTTGATGAATGTCATTATTGGCTACTTTCTCGGCAGCTTTGTATTTTGTATCGAGGACGTATTGGACTTTTTTTGTTTCACTATGGCCTAGGAGTAAGTCAATGCGATCGAAATAGTTTTGGTCGTGGGTGACTCGGTGTTGTTGTTTGACAAAAAAGCCTTTTGATGTATTTGCTTTGAGCCATTCAGCGACAAATTGTTCATATAAATTGGCCATGTCTATGAGAAAAGGGAGCATTTCGCGATCGCCTGTTTCGTGACTGGGCCCTGTGTTATCTAAAAAGAATCGACATAAGGCGTGTAAAAGTTGATAATCTTGATTCAAACGGTGATAATTTCTATCAATACAAGCTTCTGATTTAAACGGTTTTAATGTAACAAATCCTTGGAGTGCGTGAAAGGCTTTTCGCACAGTGGATGAAACAGATTCACGGCACAAACCGCTGCGGCCAATGATGAAAAGTGTCCAAGCGAGTATTTGATTGTCTTCGATGTCGCCTGTTTGTTCGTTATAGTGGCATTTTAGTTTAACATCCCAAGGTTTTTGCAGGGCTGACCGCAAATCGACGCGGCCGCGAATGTAGGCGAGTCTTTCGGTTTTGGATAAGTAATCGCGATATAATCCTTTGCGACAGCGTTCGAGAATTTTTTGGGCAAGAATGTTAGCTAATCTCTCGTAACTTTCTTGTAAAGATTGGCACTGAATCGAGCCTTGGGGAAATTTTATCTTAAGGTTGTAGGCATAGTCAATCATTCCGAAAAGGTTGTTTATGGGAACCTTGGGGCGGATGGCAATGTGAAATTCTGGAGTGATGGGAATGTTGCCAACTCTGCCTTTAGATTTTAATTGCCATTTATATTTAGTTTTAGGGTTGGGAAATTCTATATCTATTTCCTTGGCATAATTCTGGTATATTTTCTCTCCTACTAATTCGGGGATTGAATTTCGATCAAAGGTTGCTGATTGATATTCTGTGAGTTCGATGATTTGGGGTGATTCTCGTTTCATAGATGCTGTAACGCCGTGTTTGTGGTAATAATGGTAGCGTTAGATTATCAATTGCTGAATTGAGATTTGATTTTAACCCAGAGAAACTCATCCATTTTTGCCTGATTATCAAAGAAGTATTCTTCGAGGTATGGCTCAATTTCCATTTGCCAAATATCTTGGATATCTTCAGCTAAGGTTTTTGTCAAAAAGAAGGAGATGCCTAGTTCATAGTGTTTGTTGTTAATTGCGCGATTGACATCTTCTAGAATGCTAGTTAATTTATCAACTGGAAAACCTGTTTCCTCTCTGTGGTGATACTGTCGCAGGACTTCATAATTGGGATAAACGGGAATGAATGCGAAGCGGCGGCGGAGTGCGTTATCGACTAAGGCTATAGAACGGTCTGCTGTGTTCATTGTGCCGATGATACGGACATTGGTAGGGATTCTCAATTCTTCGCCACTGGCTAATTTAACGGTGCGATCGCGGTCATCAAGCAAATACATCAACTCTCCAAATACCTGAGATAAATTTGCACGGTTAATTTCATCAATAATGATAATGCAAGTGCCTCGACGAGACTCAGCTTTTGTGCAAAATTCTAGGAATCTACCGGGAACTATCGGATAGGTTAATTGGCCATTTTGACTCTGCGGTCGGATGCCTTGAATAAAGTCTTCATAAGTATAAGCTGGATGAAATTGGATCGTGTCTGAAAAGCCGTCACCGCCACCGATTAAATGTTTGGCTAGTTTTTCCGCTATGAAGGTTTTTCCGGTTCCGGGCGGGCCTTGCAGGATAGCTTGTTTCTTGCGGTGGATGGCGCGTATGCAGCGCTTTAGTTCTGTTTCGTCAAAGCCAGTTTCTTCGGCACATTGGTTCAAAAGATATTCCGGTTGCAACTGTACTTCTTCTACAGCGTATTCAAACACAATTGCCTCATCTAATAATGGCACTTCGTTACTAGGAAAGTCATATTTTTTTATTTCTATCAGCCAGTGGCAGAACATATCAAATACATCGTCCTCTCGGATAGATGGAACGCCAGTCTGCTGCATTTCTTTAGTTAATTCTTTGATCAGCTTGTGTCCGGTTAAGTTAGCATAGGAGTAGTCTATTAGCTGTTTGCTGTACGAAGTATTGGCGAAATAGTTAATAACCTGTATTGACTTGTCATTAATCGCGAGAAAGTCATCGGGACGGAGAGCATTGAGGATAGGCGTTAGCATCCCTATCTCGCCGAACAAGGAAACGCGCATTTCTTCTGAAAACTCTCTACAGGCCGAATATAGCTGACTCGGATCGTCGTTACAACAGCAGACTAAATAAAAAATTAATTCGGCCATTCTTACTGGCGCTATTAATGACAATTTTTTATACGATTTGGAATTCCATAATAACCCTTTTATTATGCACGGATTAATATGAATCCAGGCTCCCCTTTGTCGATTAGTAGGAGAGTCTTCGTAAGGTAGAAGTTTCAACATTATAGATTCAGTCACATCTTCTCCAGACTCAGCAGCAGCAGCGATCTCTTCAAAATTTCGACGCCCCTGCTGACGCTGCTCCTTGTAAGCGGCTATGTGACGCAATCCATCGGGAGTGTATGGATATGAATTGACAAATTCTTGAAATAATTTGACAAACTCAGCCCTTTTTTCCGCTTCCATGCTATTCTCAAAAACTCTCGATTAATTAATATTTTTCAGCAACACTTCCTGTCTAACGTTCTCCTAATGAAGTGACAATGTTAAACTGATTAGCTGTCAGGTATCGAAAACTCTGTGGCGGTTTAAGGTTAGGTAACTTGTTTCTTAAACGATGTAACTCTACTGGCTGACTAAACCTATGAATATCTTTTAAAAAGATACCTATACCTAGTTTTACACCTTGGTAATAATCATAAAAATCTTCATGGCTAATTCCTGCTATTTTTTCAACTTCCTCCCAAAGCTCTGTGACGGGTTTTTCAACAATATTATCCACCTTGAAAGAACCAACTACAGCTTTTTCGGGAGATGAAACATAGACTACCACTCGATCTCCTTCATTCAAAAGTCGAGGGCGAACCCGACGCAGTTCAACTGTTTTTGTACGATCGAATATTTTATTTGCGTACTCGGGACGAATAGATAATAATAAGATATTTGACATTTGTGATTATCCTCTTTCTAGGTCGCGGTTCCTTCTTTGTAAATGATTCCGAATTTAGTTTCTGGAAGCCTAAATACGCTTTGAACCGTTATCTTATTACCCAGTATTCCCTGAATTCTCTTTAATGTCAATGGGTTAGGGAAAAGCTCAGTGTGGCTGAATCTTATCGCCATGATATCTGCCTTTGGTTCGTCTTTGGCTATTGTCATTAAATCTTTTAATTCGTATACTCCTAAGCTGCGAAATTGTCGATAGAGTTTTTCCGGCTTGTCTATGATAACTTCCTCTAGTCTAGAGCAAGCTTTAACCTCTTTTGTCCCCAGAGTAAATGAGGAATTGGAGCTGACGTACCATAAAATTCTACCAATAACACCCGGTCTGAGGCCACCATTAGCCCACTTGCTTCTATAATATACAAGTTCCCGTTTTAGCGCTAGCTCAATTTGAGAGCCAAAAATGTACTGCTTAGCTAACTCTTCATCGAATAAGTCTTTGGCCCATCTGGGTTGAATGGGAATCATGAAAGTAGGCAGGTCAGCATCAATAATCTTAGCAGGCCAAAGGCGACGTTCTAGCTCTGCCATCGTTCCTATATCTTGAATTAATTCGGGAGTGTTAAGCGTCTCTGCAATTTTCATGCAAAAATTATATTCTTGCCCTATTTGGGCTAGGCTTGCCAGTTTTTGAGACATATCTGCTGCTGTTTCTGCTACAGGCGGATTTGCCTTTAAATACCCATCATTAACTCGAACAAAAGCATCTTCTTGAATAGCTTGTATAACAATTTCATCGAAATACTGGTCAGTAAGTCTCGTAAATTGCCTGTTTTCTTTTACTGAAACTGATATGGAGTGGAAAAGTAAGTACCGTGAAAGTGCCGCTGCTAGAGCACCGCGTTTAACTCGGAGCATTGTAACTTCTAATTCGTGATTTTTATATTGACAATAGGCAATTAAAGCAAGGGGTTGATTTTCACCATCTAAAACGACATGACACTTAAATTTATCTGGGTTGGCAATTATCTGGCGCAGATTTCTCTGAAAATCGGCTATTTTTTCTGCCCTATCAACCGCATAAAAACAGTTGGTTAACAGTAATTTATCAAATTTGCTATCAATTAGTTGAATGGTGAGATTCTGTATGCCGACAAACCGTACCGGTTGATATTGAGTATCTCTGCGAACATCATCCAGTTTAACAATTAAATCTGTAGGAGTCATAATTGCTAAACTAAAGTTTTCATAGACGGCATCTGCTAAAGCTAATATTTTGGGTTCGCGAGTTAAGAAAATTAAGTAATCAGCAGCAATAGCTTGTGCTAATTGACGAACTAAGGAGTCGTTTATTTCATCGAGATTGATACTGGGAATTAGACGTTTTAGAGAGTTAAATTTTGTTTCAAGTGTCTGCCGATCGCAGTGGATTTTAGTAAAACTCTCCCCTAACAGGCGTTTACGCTTTCTTAGAGCGACCTCAGAGATCGCGTTTATTGCCTTAAAAATCTCATCGGTAATACACAATTCCAAATAATCTTGTAACCAGTCAGCAAGTAGAGAGTCGGATTCCGTGCTTTCAATATCTTCATTACCGTGTAATTCTAAGAAAATACTTGTATCAATAACAGCACAAATTTTAGACTCAAGTTGTTGTGCAGCAGCTTGAGAAAATATAGTTGGATGACCGTGATCCAACCACCAAACAGTAAGCAGTTTACCCTCCTTACTTCTTCCAGGTCGATCGTTGAGAGGAATAAAACCCAGTGTTTCCCACATTCTGTCTATTCCATAATCGCGACGGCATTTGAGTTGAATTCCATAAAAATTCTGACTTTTTTGGCTGAGGGAATTGACTAGCTGTTTAGTAACACCCCGACCGCGATATGCAGGATCGACGCAGAGATGAACGATAACAATAATGTTGCTGCGACGCACTGGTCGGTAAAGCAGATAGCCAATGCAATTTTTTTGAGAATTGAGTGCTATAAGTATCACCCGATCTCTTGCACTTTTGCGAAAAGCACCTTCTGTAAAAAAACCCAGAGTTTTTTTATTGGCATCACCTAGGGCTATAACAGTTTCTAAATGGGGGGATGTTTCGTCAATCTCTTCAATCGTCACCTGTGTTTCTTCTGTCACTTTTTTCTACCTCCTCAAGTTACCGCAATACCTCAGTTTGATCTAAATTTACCACTGAGTCAATGATTGGGGTGGCTATCTCGCCCTTACTTCCGTCTTAGTATCACATTACAAGCGGCTGGGAAAGTCGGGAGTCATAAAGTACGATCGCACCCACCATCCTTACCCACATCAATAGCCCTCCCAAACCAGTAACACTGGCAAAACCGCTAACAACTGTTCCCGGAAAAGTTAAACTTGTGTCGAAACTATCTAAACGTGCTATATTCAACTCCGTAAACCCTGAACTGCGCTTTCAGGTAATGCAAATTTATAAACGAGTCAACTGAATGCTCTCTACTTTCAAGAAATTAGCTTCAATTGCAATCATCTTTGCCGCCCTAGAACTTTTACTTAATTATCCGGCTTTCAGAGAAATAAAGAATTTTATCGCAAATAGAGACCCAGCAAGTGCCACCTTAGACGCTGGAACTCAGCAGCAAAAACCCAGCAGCCCCCCTCCGGTACCTCCCAAAAAATCACCGGAGCAAAAGTTTGATGTAGTAGTATATGGTGATGAAGTACCGGGGATATGTGCGGCGATATGGGCTAAGAAAACTTTAGGCGCAAAGGGCAAAGTTGCGATCGTGCGATCGAACTACGGAAGTGCTCCTTTGGGCGGGTTACTCACCCGCGGCGGTTTAGCTTACATCGATGTAGATAAAATCCCCGGTTGGTATCGCCAACCCTACGCCCAATGTTTTAAGGAATTCTTAGATAAAGCCGATGCGCCCGAATCTTGCTTAGATCCAAAAAAGGCAGATCGAGCTCTCAAACAGATGCTTTCCGCTGCAGGAGTCAAAGTTATTTCCAACTCAACTCTTACTCCCCACGTCGTAGATAAAAAACTCGAATATGCCGAAGTAACAGGCAGAAATTTAACAATTAAAGCCCACTCTTTTATTGACGTAACTCAAGACGCTGAATTGGCAAGAAAAGCAGGATTATCTTATTATACAGGATATCAATCTCAAAATATAAAATCCAAAAATGAAACTTTAGCTGTCTCTGTAGTTCCGAGAATTACAGGGATAACGATGTCCGAATTCCGCAGTATAGAAGATGAAATTCTATACGATCGGCCTTTGGTAAAAAAGATTAAAGAAAGCATTACAAAATCTAAAGATCCGGCTAGTACAAAATTCTGGATGAGGAATTTCTGGAGCACGATTTATCAGCCATATACAGACGGTTACGACATCAGAAGCGTAGCTATAGGAGCAGCGTATCACATAGACAGAAATCTGCCCTTTAGCCAAAATAAAGGATTCTTTTTTGATAAAGGCAATGTCTGCGTTTATAACAAAAATGTGCTGTCCTGGAACGGGTTTCTGTTTAAATACCAAGTTGACAAAATAATGGAGATGGAAGCTAACGGCAGAAAACCGACTCCTGAAATGATTAGAGAAATGTCATTTCTCCAATACTGGCTACAAAAGAAGTCTGGTAAAGATGTGAGAGTATTTCTTCCGGACGAGATTTATATCAGGCAAACTTTGAACGTTCGCGATGTGGTAGATCCGTTAACGGGGCAGGAGATTATCAAAGGGGGAACAGTACCCGAAAAGTCGATCGGCAGTTTTTCCTACGATTTCGATATGCGGGGCGGAGTCAAGAATTTATCTGCGAGAATTCCGCCGCTACCAGTCTATAATTTCGGGATAGAAAGCGCTTTGGCTAGCAAAGTCAAGAATTTAGCCATTGTCGGGCGATCGTCCGGTTATGTCGGTATGGCTGTATCCGTCGGGCGAATTGCGACGGTGAATATTTATCAAGGACAAGGTGTGGGCGTCGCCGCTGGTTTGGCTAGCAAGTTCGGCGTGCCGCTGAATTCGATTACTTCGGCTGAAACGAAAAAAACTCTGGAAACTTTAACGGGGAAAACGACGTATTTGTCGGGAAGAGATACGAGTTATGGGGTGGATTATAAGGAGGTGAAGTAATCGAGATATAGCTGTCGCCCGTGTTGCTATACGATGTTAAACCCGCCTACAAACTATAAACTTTTGTTTGAGTTTGAGAACAAAAAACGCAATTCCTGGAGTTTAACAAATGTTATTCATTGCGATTCTTAATTATTTCAATTTGTTTTACCAGTAGGACTAAGGCAAAAAGAAAACCGATTTCTCTGCAAAATCGTGGCTTTCTCCGATAGAATGCGGGTTTGGGATTAGGGATTTCTGTCAAATAAGATATTAAAAGGATTTTTCCACTGAAAATGTCGAAACCTCATATTCGACGGCGCAAGATTCCCCAACTCTTAGATATCCTCTCGATCTTCGCTCTGCTGCTGCTCGTATTCTGTAATAATGTTCTGAATATCCTCTGCTGCAATATCGACTTGTTCGGATTTGGTGTAAAGGGTCAGCAAAATGATTCCCGTTGCTGTTTGGACGTAGTAAATTAAACGGTATCCACCACTTTTACCTTTTTGAGTGTCGCTATTTCGGACTCTCAACTTGAAGACTGCATAACCCACTCCAGCAATTCGATCTCCTGGCAGTTCTCCCCGTGTGAGTTGTTCGATAATGGGTTGAATATCATTGCGAATGCTGCGGTATTTTTTTGCAAGAGTGCGTAAATTGCGATTGAAGGTTGGTGAAACTATAACTTGAATTAAGGGCAAGTCAGTCATTTTCAATTCCTTCCCACATTTGAGCAACCGAAATGGTTTGCCCAGTCATGGCTTCGTGCCAAGCTTGCCGAAAATCTTGTAGCAGCGCTGCTTTAGATTGGCCCTCTCCGTCAATTTCTGAGGGTTCTGGAATACTAAAAGAATTAGCAGGAGGCATCTCTTGGATTTCTGCTGAGAAAACCTCTGGCAGATTATTTTGCGAAATGATTACCCCCTGACGTTGCTTTTGGCTTAGAAACTCTATAAAACTCGCAACTAATGCCAGATGTTCTGGAGAAAGTCGATCGAGCCATCGATCGATTTGATGTCGAAGTGCTGCTACATTCATAATGCCATCAAACCTTTTAATTTTACCTTGATTTTAACGTAAACCCGCCCCGCCTTGAATATCGCTCTTCCCTCTGCCTCTGACGCGGATGCGGTTCAAAACTCTTCTCCTCCCTTCTATGGCACAATCTAAATAAGATACAACTCCGAAGCCACCATGACCGCAAACCTACCCCCCCAATACGACCCCCAAGCCACCGAAGCCAAATGGCAAAAATACTGGGAAGACAACCAAACCTTCAAAGCTGACCCCGAAAAAGGCGGCGAACCTTACTGCGTAGTTATCCCGCCGCCCAACGTCACCGGCAGCCTCCACATGGGACACGCTTTTGAAGAGACGCTGATTGATGTCCTCGTCCGCTATCACCGCATGACTGGACGCAATACCCTGTGGTTGCCGGGAACGGATCATGCTAGCATCGCCGTTCAAACTATTCTGGAAAAGCAACTCAAAGCAGAAGGCAAAACTCGCCACGATTTAGGCCGAGAAAAATTCTTGGAACGCGCCTGGGAGTGGAAAGCTGAATCGGGCAATACTATTACTAATCAATTACGCAGTTTGGGCGTGTCTGTCGATTGGTCGCGCGAACGCTTTACGATGGATGAAGGCTTATCCGCTGCGGTTTTAGAAGCGTTTGTCCGGCTGTACGATGAGGGGCTGATTTATCGCGGTAATTACCTGGTGAATTGGTGTCCGGCGAGTCAGTCTGCTGTGTCGGATTTGGAGGTTGATCAGCAGGAAGTTGACGGGCATTTGTGGCATTTCCGCTATCCTTTGACGGATGGTTCTGGTTATTTGGAGGTGGCGACGACTCGGCCGGAAACGATGTTGGGCGATACTGGGGTGGCGGTGAATCCACAGGACGATCGCTACAAACATCTTATCGGTAAAACTGTCACTTTGCCGATCGTCAATCGCGAAATCCCAATCATTGCTGATGAGTTTGTCGATCCGACTTTTGGAACTGGTTGTGTCAAGGTGACTCCTGCCCACGATCCGAATGACTTCGAGATGGGTAAGCGTCACAACTTGCCGTTTATTAACATTATGAATAAGGACGGCACTTTAAATGAAAATGCCGGAGAGTTCCAAGGACAAGACCGATTTGTTGCCCGGAAAAATGTGGTGCAGCGGTTAGAAAGTGACGGGGTTTTGGTTAAAATAGAAGATTATAAGCATACTGTTCCCTACAGCGAACGCGGCAAAGTTCCGGTCGAACCTTTGATATCTACTCAATGGTTTGTGAAGATAGAGCCTCTTTCTCAACGTGCTTTAGAAGCATTAGATCAAAGTAACTCACCAGTCTTTGTTCCTGACAGATGGACAAAGGTTTATCGGGATTGGTTGGTGAAGCTGAAGGATTGGTGTATCTCCCGACAATTGTGGTGGGGACACCAAATCCCGGCTTGGTATGCTGTTAGCGAAACCCAGGGCGAAATTACTGACACGACGCCGTTTGTGGTGGCAAAAAATGAAGCTGAAGCTAGGGAAAAAGCAACGGCTAAGTTTGGTAATGACGTGCAGTTAGCAAGAGATCCAGATGTATTGGATACTTGGTTTTCGTCTGGGTTGTGGCCTTTCTCAACTCTGGGATGGCCTGACGAAACTAAAGATTTGGAGTTTTACTATCCGACAACTACTTTGGTTACAGGTTTTGATATCATCTTTTTCTGGGTGGCTAGAATGACGATGATGGCAGGACATTTTACTGAAAAGATGCCTTTTGATACTGTTTACATTCACGGTTTGGTGTTGGATGAAAACGGTCAAAAAATGTCTAAGAGTAAAAACAACGGTATCGATCCGCTGCTGTTGATTGGTAAGTACGGTACTGATGCTTTGCGCTACACCTTGGTTAAGGAAGTGGTAGGGGCCGGTCAAAATATTCGCATGGAGTACGATCGCAAAACTGATGAATCGAAATCGGTGGAAGCTTCCCGTAACTTCACGAATAAGTTGTGGAATGCGGCTAGGTTTGTGATGATGAATTTGGAGGGACAGACTCCGCAGCAGTTGGGAAGTCCTTCTGTGGGAGGTGGTTTGGAATTGTGCGATCGCTGGATTCTTTCTCGCTACAATCAAGTTGTGCAGCAAAGCCGCAATTGTTTGGAAAATTACGGTTTGGGGGAAGCGGCGAAGGGACTTTATGAGTTTATTTGGGGCGATTTCTGTGACTGGTATATTGAGTTAGTCAAGTCTCGCTTGCAACAGGATGCTGAACCAAATTCTAAGAAAGTGGCACAGCAAACTTTTGCTTTTGTGTTGGAAGGGATTCTGAAACTACTGCATCCTTTTATGCCGCACATTACTGAGGAGATTTGGCACACTCTGACTCAAACAGGTGACGATCGATGTTTGGCTTTGCAAGCTTATCCTGAAGCTGATATCTCGCTAATTGATGCTGATTTGGAACAGCAGTTTGAGTTGTTGTTCGGTACAATTCGCACAGTTCGCAATTTGCGGGCCGATGCTGATATCAAACCCAGTGTGAAGGTGACGGCGATTTTGCAAAGCGAAAGCGAGAAAGAACGCCAAATCATCTCAGATGGAGGCGTTTACATTCAGGATTTGGCAAAAGTCGAAAATCTGACAGTTACTGCTAGTGTGGATGCAGATTTGGGACAGACAATTGCTGGGGTTGTCGGTACTGTGCAAGTATTGATTCCTCTGGCTGGGGTGGTGGATTTGGCGGCTTTGCGTGCTAAGTTAGAGAAGAAGTTGAGCAAGGTGGAAGCTGAAATTAAGCATACTGCGGCGCGGTTGACTAATCAGAAGTTTGTGGATAAGGCTACTCCTGATGTGGTTCAGGGCGCGAGGGATGCTTTGGCGGAAGCGGAAAAACAAGCGGAGATTTTGCGCGATCGGCTAAAGGTGTTTTAAGGAGTCATTAGTCATTAGTCAGCAGTCATTAGTCGCGGGTGGGGTGAGAAACCGGGTTTCTACGAATTTTTCGGTTGAGTAACGAAAAATATTGAAAGAAACCCGGTTTCTGAGGAGATTATCATTTTTATTATGCTGGGCGATCGCTGTATAAAAACATCCCAAAATCCCGTAGGGGCGGGTTAACCAGCCATCTATGAAATACACAAACAATCTCGTAAACCCGCCCTCTCCTCAGCCATTATTTACATCACAATTTTACCTCTAAATTCATCGTACATTTTTATTGTTGGTGGGCGGGGGCGGGTTTATAGTATTATTGATGTTTACCATAAATGGTTGGCGAACCCGCCCCTACAAATTTGGTTTCAATAATAGAATTAATTGTGCTAACACGGGCAATTAATCACCAATTACCAATTACTAATTACCCTCATGTTATATTTAGCCCAAGTACAAAAGAAGGAAATTTTAGGCGAACCCGCCCTGCAATTGCTGGCTTGCCAAAATTCTGATGATACTTGGGCTCTTCTTAGTGAAGAATGTTTCTTGACATTACCGAAAGATTTTGCTCAAAATCCAATTAACTCTGCAACGAATGTTTTAAATGAAGGGATTTTAGTATTAGCAAATGTTGACGAAAATAGCCAGGTTTTGCATATTCAAGCAGCTACAAACTGGGTACTACAATTAGTAGAGAAATATTTAACAACAGGTTTTACTCCCGATTTTTTGCAGCAAGAAGCACAGAAAGCAGAAGATTGGAGGCAATCTCTCACTTTGCAGAGTCAAGAATTGTCTCGCCGCTTGATTGAAGTTGAAGCCCGCCGGGAACAAATTCAAAACTTAGAAGCAAAACTCCAGCAGGAAAAGCAATTGTTGGAAAGTTCGATCGCCCAATTGAAAACAAACAATTGAAAACAAAATTTGAATCCGCCGAATATAATTCGGGGCTATACAAACAAAGTCCGCCTACGCGGACTAAGATAAAAGCAAAATTGCCTGCGGCTAAAGCACTTTTGACTTCATCCAAGCGGCGGGGAGACACAGCAGTTTCTGAGAATTGCTAACATAAGCCCGCTTCTGAAAAACATCGTACTGATTGCGTTCGATCGCATTTAAGATTCTGCTGTACAGCATTGTAGCCGCCCAAACAGTCCAGCGGATATCGGGACTGAGCACTTTAATTCCGGGCTCGGCGCTGGCGTATAATTTGCGAGCTCGCTGAATTTGAAACCGCATCAATTCCCGCCAGCGGTTGTCAATTACACCGTTGAATAAATCTTCTTCGGTGTAGTTAAACAAGGCTAAGTCTTCTAAGGGAATGTAAATGCGGCCGCGGCGGGCGTCTTCTCCGACATCGCGCAGAATATTAGTCAACTGCTTAGCAATACCCAGGGCTATCGCTTCTTCTTTGGGAATTCTATTTCCCCAATGCCAATTCCAGTTAGCAGCGGAGCTCGATTCGCCTACACCCATGACAGACATCGACATCAGCCCTACAGTACCCGCTACTCGATAACAGTAAAGATTGAGCTCTTCAAAAGTTTCGTAGCGGCTGCGGTACAAGTCCATTTGCTGGCCCGCAATCATCTCTCGAAACGGCCCAATGTCGATCGGGAAACGAGACAGCGTATCCACCAAAGCTACGTCGTAGTCGTCGTGAGGATGGCCCGCAAACACAGATTCTAGGCGTTTTTCCCACAAATCCAGGGTTTCAGGGGTCGTTGCATCAGAACCCGGCCCGTCTACGAGTTCGTCGGTGCGGCGGCACCAGACGTAAATCGCCCAAATCGCCCGACGCTTGGCTTCGGGCATGAGTTGAGTGCCTAAATAAAAATTTTTGGCATAACTCGCCGTGACTTGGCGGCACAGTTCGTAAGAGTCATCCACAGAGGCCAGAGTTCTCATGCACTGGAGTTTTGACAGTTGCAGCATCCGAGAATAAGAAATTTAAAGATTAGAACTGATTTTCCCCCGTTTAGAAAACGGGAGATTTTTTACGTCTTTATGAAAAATTCTTAATTTTTCATCAAAATTCATCGGGTCTGAAACGCCGTCCTGTAAGGACGGCTTTACATTTAATTTAAATCCCCTTGCGGGGTAGGGGGGGTATGGTTGCCCCCCCGTGAGGATATGGTTGTCCTCAATCTCCCATTTCTGGGGTAAAGTTAGCTTTGCCAATGTTTAGTGAGCTTGTTATGCTAGCAGCACTGTTCCAGTGACCTTAGAACTGTTTAACCACTAGCGACAGAGCAGGGAACTAGCTTCGCATTCTCCCGGTGTCGTGACTCATAAAACGTAGTCAGTTAAGACTTAGGCGGGTCAAGATGGCTTGTTAGATTTCTCTTTCAAGCCTCATGCCGTCAGGGCTGAGGTTCTTGACTGGTTATTGGCGGTTGAAATAGCCTGCGCTGTCAGCTTACCAGAAAGCACGGCACCTTCCATACTCGCAAGATAACGCTGCATTGTATAATCCCCCGTTAGATAGAAATTGCTAATGGGAGTTGTTTGTGTGGGACGGCACTGCTGGCGTCCGGGAGTGGCTTTGTAGACGGAACGTGGGGTTTTGACTACGTGATATTTGAGCAGTTTGGCTGGTTCTGGGATTTGATCGGGAAAGAGTTTTTCTAACTCGACCATTGTGGCTGCGACGATATCTTCGTCAGATTTGCCGATCCAGTCTTTGGCCGGTGCTAAAACCAGTTCCAGCATTGATTTGTCTGGGTTGGCATATTCGCGGCAGGTGTTGCTCATGTCGGCGTAGACGCTCAGCAAGGGCGATCGCGAGAACAGCAAATGGTCGATTTCAGTTAGCTTGCGATCGAACCACAAGTGTACATTAATGACGGGTACTCCCTCCAAACCTTCGAGCTGTTTGAAATAATCCATTTCGCCCCAAGGTTTCGGCATCATCAACTTCAGCGGGTCAACCGGCATCGCGGAAACGTAAATATCGGCGGTCAGAATTTCTGACTCTGCCCCTTTTACTCCCCGAATGTGGAAGCCCCGCACCGTGTTGTCATCGTTGAGCAAAAACTCCCCGATGGGTGCATTCAGCCGGACTTCACCACCGCGCTCAGTTATGTAGTCTACCATCGGCTGACACAACCTTTCTGTGGGGGAACCGTCTAAAAAAGCCATTTTCGAGCCGTTTTTCTCTTGCAGGAAGCGGTTGAGGGCTGTCAGCAGTATGGTTGCGGATATTTCGTGGGGGTCGATGAAGTTGAGCGCCTTGGACATGGCGATGAATACTTCTTTTTCGACTCTGGGGGGGACGTTTTGCTTTTTCAGCCAGTCGGAAAACGAGTATTTGTCCATTGCTTCGACATAGTTTTGACCCTGAAGCATCGCCGGAATCAAACCTATACCGAAGCGGATTTTTTCGGGCCAAGTGAGCATATCGTTGTTGCTCAGGATGGCTGCGACGCCGTTGAAGGGAGCCGGAAGGTCGGGAAAGTCAAAGCGGGAATAGGTTCCGGGGGTTTCCGGCTGATTGAAAATCATCGAGTGCTCTTTCCATTGCAGCCGGTCTTCGATGTCAAGTTCTTTGAATAGTTGGAGCATATTCGGGTATGCACCGAAGAAGATGTGGAGGCCGGTTTCGTACCAGTCGCCGTCTGCATCTTTCCAGGCGGCTACTTTGCCGCCGAGTACGTCCCGACTTTCTAGGAGGATGGGGGTGTGGCCCGCGTCGGTAAGATATTTAGCGCAGGAAAGTCCTGCTAAGCCTGCTCCGGCGATCGCAACTCGCATTTGATACTACTTGGCCTCTGTGTTCGCTTCGTTTTCATTATACTTTACAACTCGTTACATTTTTTGGGAACAATCTGTAGGAATGTGGCGGGGCTTGGAGGTGTCGGCTTAGCCCGAAAGTCCGACAGGGAATGAATTCCCTGTCTCATAGCGCAAGTCCTCTCAAAGAGGACTAATGAGTTCTTCAGTCCTCTTTGAGAGGACTTTAGCTTTGAGGCAGGGGTTTCAACCCCTGCCGGACTGCGGGTGTGACCTTAAGTGCCCTAGTGCCCTATGCCCTAGTAAACGCAATTAACAGAAATTTAGCAATTATTGCTATCATCAATTATGAGGCAAATTTCAATAAATTAGTTAAATTTATGGTACAAACAATTCAATCTAGAAATGTCGCGCTGAACGACTTGGAAACCCAATTCAAAATAGAGTTGATTGAGGATGACCAATTCTTTCGCGAGTGGCAAGATGATTTACCAGAAATCAGCGATCCTGAAAAACAGCGATTAGACAGAGTGAAAGCAAGTTACAGGAATTTGCTTGCTCGTCCACCAATGCTAGAAAATACAGTCAAAATGGTAGTGCTGTCTCCGCTGTGGGATTTAGCTGACTTTTATCTTGCTCCTTTTCACGTTACTTCCGAAAAGTCTCTAGAAATCCTTGACGAAGACGAGGGAGTGATTGTGAGAGGACAGTTGGATGTTTTGGCTTTGTTTCAGGAGTTTTGGGTAGTGGTGATCGAGTCCAAGAAGGCTGCGTTTTCTTTGGAGGTAGGGATTCCGCAATTACTAGCTTATATGTTAGCTAATCTTAAGGGCGATCGACCTACTTACGGATTGTTAATGAATGGCTCTAGTTTTTTGTTTGTCAAATTAGTTAAAGGGGAAACACCGCAGTACGCTTTTTCGCGCTGGTTTTCTATGTTCAATCCGGGGAATGATTTGTACAGTGTGCTGAGTATTTTGAAGCGCCTCGGCGAGTTGAATATTAGTAATCTGGTTTAGTGGGGGAATCAGAAACCGGGTTTTTGCGAAAATCTTTGGTTTCACCCGCAGATTCGGTAAAAAACCCGGTTTCTTTGGTTGGAGTGCATAAGTCCTGAAATGGATGATTTCAGGTTCCCCCGGTTATGCCGCAAAGGTGCGATATGCTTCCAAGGCTGCTTGTTTCACTGTTTCTGGCACGATCGGAAAAGTAGTCAAAATATAGGCAAATTCGGCTTCGGTTAAGCCGTAAAGGTGGGCGATGATGCCGTCTAATTCGGCTCGCAATTGAGCGCGTTCAGTTTCATCGGTAACACCTTCTCGGTGCGAGTTTAAGCCGACTTCTTGGGCTAATTCGTCAAATTCTGGGGCGGTGCAGATCAGTTTGGCGGCGCGCTGTACGATGTCAGTGAAGTATTTGTCGCCTGATGTTAATCGCGGTACGGGAAGTTGATAAACATAGAAAAAGTTGATGTTTGCTGAAATTCGAGAGCGAAGTGCATAATCGACAATAAAACTATTCCAAACACTGACTAAATATAAACACTGATGATTATTAGGTGGAGGCTCACTACCTTCTGAACAACGCAACACTGACTGAAAGTTTTCTGCTTGAAAGTTAGGTGGAATGACTGTGGCTATCATTGTTCTGGTATTTGTACTGCTTGCAATCTTACGAAATCCAGCTCTATAAGTCTGATAATCTAGAGTTTGACCTCTATCCTGTTCTTTTCCAAGTATCGCAGCTCGTCCTTGTGATTCCTCTATCCAATAACGCGGTTCGCAAAGAGTATGAGTAAACTGCTCAATCATTTTCCCTTCATAAAGTGGCAGTCTCCCTTTCCCTGGTTCTTGCTTGAATAAATGACTGTCATTAGTCATGTGAAATTCCGCAGTTAACCGCAGATTCCATTTCCCCTCAATCTGTTCGCCCAGCAAAGGGAATTGCAGCATTTTCTCAGCAATGCGAATATCTCCCTCATTTTTAAACTCCATCACCGACAGAGAGTCAGGAGATAAGCGACGAATCAAGTTAACAGAAATCTCAATACATTCATCTTGATTATTCAGAAAAGTATCGAGTTTTTCCACCCGAATCGCTTCTCGCGGATTGATGCGGAAAGCAGCTTGAAATGACTCTGTACTTTTCCCTTTCTCAAAAGTGAGCAAGCAAAACTTGAATCGGTGATCCACTCCTTCAAAAATAAACCTTTCATTTGACAAACCAAACAGTGAATCAATCTCAGTCTCAACAAATAACATTTCCCGCAGTTGCTTAGTTCCCAAATCAGTATAAACTCCTGAAGGAATGATGATACCGCACTCGCCATTTGGGCGTAAGAGGTTAAAACATTGCTCTAGAAAAAGCTTGTAGAAGTTAATATCAGTACCAGACTTTTTGCCGTTGACAATTGAAATCTGATTTTTGTACTGTTCCGCTGAACGGTAGTAAGCACTAACATGGGGAAATTCACTCAAATATTTTAACCAAGTTTCAGCAATTTCAGGGTTTTGCAAAATTTTATTTTGCTCTTTTTCAAAAGTTTTGATATCCATCTTGCTTTTTTTGGCTAGTTCGTTATGCTGCACAAAAAACTCTCTAGCATTTGGCTTAAATATTTCCCAAGGTGGATTAGTAATAATCGCATCAAAACCGCCCCGTTGATGCAAAATCTCATCAAACTCATACCCCCAGTGAAAAGGCTTCAAAGCTTCTATATCAGCGAGAGTCAGGGTACGCTTAATCGGCTTACCGCTAATCTGTGCTTGTTCAAACTTAATTTTTAACTGCTTGAAATCTTCCAACAAAATCTTATTAATATTTTCGATAGCCGGCGCTTTCTTTTCGGCAATTTCATCTCGTAAACTCTGCAAGTTTTGGCTATAGGTAGTCGCATGACGGTAAATAGAGATTAGACGGTTTTTCTCCTCTAATACTTGTCTATATGTCTTGTGAAACAAATTTAACTGAGTTCCACTTCCTTCATATTCTGCGTCATCCACCCGCAGTAATCCAATTAAGGAATTGCCCGCCATGATGTTAAAATCAATATTCGGCAACGGTTCCAAGTCGTTGACATTCTGCGCCGCCGAAACTAAGGCCAAAAACAGTCGCAATTTAGCAATTTCCACTGCTTCCGGCATGATATCTACGCCGTAGAGGTTATCGCTAATAATCCGTTTTTTGATATAGTAGTTAAGTGAACTATGCTCTTTTTCGATGTCTTTTAGGTAGTCATTGAGGTAACGATCCTTTAAAAACTTGCTTGTACCGATGACTGTTGAATAGATGTAAATCAGCGTTTTCATGGCTGCGACTAAAAACGCGCCGGAACCGCAGGCTGGGTCTAATAATGTTAGGTTTGGGAGGATTTCTGTTAGCAGGCTGCGGCAGAGATTGGCGTCGAGATTGGTGAGGAGTTCGGTGATGGTTTCAAAGTGATGGGGAATCGGGCATTGGGCATCGGGCATGGGGAATTGGGCATGGGGTAGGCACGGGGGCACTTGGGGTAGGCACGGGGGCACTACCCCTACAAAATCTGGATTTTCCTCTGTAGGGGCGGTGCCCCCGTGCCCGCCCTCTACTTGGGGTAGGCACGGGGGCACTACCCCTACAAAACCCTGGTTTGCCTCATTGGTGGTAGGGGCGGTGCCCCCGTGCCCGCCCTCATTAACTCTATCGAGGATTAGTTTGTTGATTGTGCGATCGCACAAATATTCAGTAATCTCCGGCCTGGTATAATAAGCACCAAAAGCTTTTTGGTTAATGTATTTCTCAAAGATGTATCCCAAAACCGCCGGATTAATTTCGTTTTCCTTCCCGCCCACTGTATCGTCAAGATTCCAAGAATAGCGGGAAAACAAATATAAGATTTTCTCAAAAGCAGCATCGGGTATGGCGATATTCGGATAACTTTGTTCGATGGGATGTTCGAGAAACAGTCCCCCATTCAAATATTTAACATCGCCGATTAATTCTTTAACCCCTTCCTCGCGCAAATCCAGAGGTTTAGCAAATCCATCAAAAAACAGTGTTTTCAAGAATTGCGAGTAAAATAAATCGGTTCCCCGCTGCTTGCTTTCAGCTAACTTTTCCTGCAAGTACAGCATTTTGCCGCTGTCGATAAATCCTTTGCGCTGCAAAAAATAAACAAACATCAAGCGGTTGAGTAAAACCGAAGTATACCAGCGCCTATCTGTTTCTTTGTCAATGCCGCGAATCACACTTAAAAATTCAACGTGTTGCTGTTTAAACTCTTCAAAAAACTTTTTAGTTACTCGTTCGACATCCAAGCCAGCCTGCAATCTTTGGGCGACATCAATCACCGAAAGCGTTTCTAATTCTTCTAAATCAACCTTTAAAGCCGTCACTTTACTCAGCAGCAAATCGCAAGGTTCGCGTTTCACGTATACATGATCGCGGGGATAAAGTTTTGTACCTTCACGCTTCACCCAATACCAGAGACATTTGGTGCGATTTTCATCAATAAAAATCAATAGGTTTTCGGCGGAAATTTGGACAATTTCGCGATAAATTGTCAGTCTTTCGGCGCTGTTGGGGATATTTCCGCTATCGGCGATAATTTCATATACAACTACTCCGTTAAGTTGGGCGATGGCTTTTCGGGAATAAGTCTCGCCTTCTATTTCTAAAGATACGGTTTTGTGGGATGATGGATTATCCCAACCGAGTTTTTGGACGAACAATTTGTTGAATTCAAAGTCTTGGAGAAGTTCGCGGGATTCTTTAAGTGTTTGTGGCATGGTTATATATGAAGGAATAAGGGAGAACTGTAGTAGGGACACGGCACCGTGTCCAAGGCGTGTCAAATTAACGTTAAACCGAGAGTCAGATAGTCCGACAGTCCGACAGTCCGACAGGGGTTGAAACCCCTGTCTCAAAGCGAAAGTCCTCTTAAGAGGACTGAGAAGAAAAATTTTCAATTCATGAGTCGTCTTTAGACGACTTTCGCTATTAGACAAACAGTTCGACAGTCCGACAGTCCGACAGGGGTTGAAACCCCTGTCTCAAAGCGAAAGTCCTCTTAAGAGGACTGAGAAGAAAA
>NZ_JAUBOZ010000029.1:71073-75621 GCF_036700475.1 Microcoleus sp. T2B6
ATTTTCAATTCATGAGTCGTCTTTAGACGACTTTCGCTATTAGACAGGGAATTCATTCCCTGGCGGACTAGCTGGATGGTGAGAGGAATGGCGGACTGACAGCTTTCTCCTGAAACAAGCCTAAAGAACAAATAATCATCGGTTCCCGTTTGTCTTCGTCTTCATTGACTATACACAAACGGTCATCCATCCGCAAACCCACGACTAATTCTGCTAATTGTCGATCGCCAATTCCGCTTTTTAACTGCCGATTTAACGTGTCAATTGCCGACTGGCGCAGGGGATAGCGGTAAATTTCATCAATCGCTTTTGACAATTCATCGGATGCAAATATTGTACCATTCATTTCCTTAAAGTAACTCTTCAAACGTTCGTATGTTCGGAACCGGGCCCCGGAAGGCCTGCCCAATTGTCCGCCCGCAGTTAACTCTTCTTCTGCTATCAACTCTGCACCTTTTGTGACTAATTCGTGATGCTGTTTGTCTCTGGGAATTGCTGGTGTCGCTTCCTCGCAGGCTGCAATTCTGAGGATTCCGAGTTGCGATTGACTAACGCTATTGCCATCGCGATCGACCCAAATCAACGAATCATTTCCCTCGGCGGTTTTCATGTACAATAAAACTCCTTCTGGTTGCAAGGGTGCGGGAGTATGATTGCGAGTTGAATAAACTACATTTGGCATTGACTCAATGGTTTTTTTCAAAATTGGGTTGTTGTCCGTGGCATTTTTCCAAATTTGAAAAGCTTCCGATGTTAAGTCAACTTCGGCATCTTCTTCGCCATCTAAAATTCCTGATTTTTCATTGTAAATATCGAGAATTACTTGAGGTGAGTCATCCTCAAAAAATGTCTCATCAGTTCCGACGACTTCGGCATTTTCTTGCAAGCGTCGGCGCAGTCTTTCGCGCAGGTTGATAATGCGATCGACTCCTTCGTCTGGCAAAAACGAATAGCACAAAATGCGATCGGCTTTTTGACCGATTCTATCCACCCTTCCCGCCCGCTGAATTAACCGAATAATTGCCCAAGGTAAGTCATAATTAACGATAATCGCACTGTCTTGTAAGTTGTGACCTTCACTCAGAATGTCGGTGGCAATTAAGATTCGCAATTCTCGTTCTGGTGAGATTTTGTCACGCTTACCGTTGCTAGTCGGACTAAACCGGAATGTGACTTCTGTGGGGTCTTTTGATTTGCCTGTCACCGATGCAACGCCTGCAATTTTGAGCTTGGTTAAATTATCAGTTAGATAGCGGACTGTATCGGCAAATTGAGTGAAAATTAGTACCTTCTCGCGGGGATGAGTTTCTGTGAGCAATGTCACCAAAGCAGCTAATTTTTGATCTGGTTGAGAATGCCATACACTGCAAGTTTGCAAGACTTCAATCAAACAGCGGGCATCGGCTAGCAAATCGCGTTTTAACTTCTTGGTATCAAAAAAGTCAGATTTGAGCCATTTAAACCTGCGCTGGTAGCGCGTTTGATATTCTCGATAAACAACTTCTGCCCGCTGTTTAAAACTCTTTTCGCTTAACAGCAATTCTGCTTCACTATCTAAAGTTTCGCCCGCATCATCTTCGATTTCTTCGCTTTCAAAACTGCTAACCACCACAGAATCAGCATCTTCATCGCTGTTGCGGGTATCCAACAAGTCTGCATCCTGGGTGCCGATCGGAATATCGGAGTTTTGGTCGATCGCATATAAATAGATAAAATTCCGCAGGATGTGGCGCTCGATCGACTGGATAAAGGCACTGCCGCTGCTTTCTAGCCGTTTAAACAGGTTTGTCCGCGAAAATCCCATTAACCGCCGACCCCCACGGAATAAGGCATTTAACTGCCGCTGTTCTGCTTCAGTCGGCTGTTGTTTGGGTTTTTTGGCGATGTAATTTCCCAGCCCGTAACGCGGCAGATTTAGTGCATTGATGACTTCGACAATTTCCTCAAAGTCAAGCTGGGAGCTAGTTGCGGAAGTTTCCGAGGAAAACTTAATGGTTTTGGGAAGGCGATCGGGAAAATAGGAACGAGTGCGATCGGCAAATTCTAGATATTTGCGCTTCTTCTCTGCGTCAGTTTCCGCATAATTTTCTTTAATAAAAGAGCGAGTGCGCCTCACCATGTAGTGCTTCATCAAATCTCGCCAATCATCAGGATGTTCGCTTTTTTCAAAAGCAGCCAAAGAGCGCACGGAACATTGATGCCGCTTAATAAATTCTAACTCTCCTTGACTGCCTCCGCCCAATTGGTTCAGCAAAGCTTCGGGCCGCAGTCCTAAATTTTGGTCTTCAGGAATAAACAGCCGCAACTGAGAAGATAAATCTAAATAGGTTTTGTTGTAGGGAGTTGCTGAAAGCAAAATACATTTACTTTCGTTGATGGCAATATATTCTTGAATCGCTCGATATCGCTTGCCTTCGCGGTTTCTGAGGTTGTGACTTTCATCAATTAACACAACTCGATAGCGGCGCAATTCTGGCAATTCTTGCTGTACCAGACTGATGGATAAGACTTTGGCACCCAGGAGATATTTACAATTATACTCCTCCCACATTTTGACTAAGTTTTTGGGACAAATTATCAGGGTTTCCAAGAAACAGTCTTCTTGTAAAATTTTGGCGATCGCAGTTCCGACTAAAGTTTTACCCAACCCTACAACGTCGCCAATAATCACGCCTCCCCGTCTGGTAATGTGACGGGCGGCTAACTTAACGGCTTCTTCTTGAAATTTAAATAAACCCTTAAAAGCGCGGGGAATCTGAAACTCAGCAATACCTGCGATCGCCTCGCGGGACAAATGATAGACAATGTTGAGATAGATGTGATAAGGTGGAATTAGTTCGGATCTCGCCCAACTGCGATCGATAATTTCTGCGAGTTCTTTAGAAATATCAACACAGCCGTATTCTTCCCAGCGATCGTCAAACCATTTTTGCAACTTATTACAAGCATCAAAATCTAAAATATCAATATTCAATTCCCCTTGTTTTGACAGTCCCGATAAAGTCAGATTGCTGCTGCCCAAAAAACCTACAATTGGGCTGTTTGGGTCTTGACGATGAACGAGATAAAGTTTAGCGTGCAGTGGGTAAGCTAAGAATAATTTAACAATAACTTTTCCCGTTTTAATCTGATAGCTTAACCTGCGTAAGCCCTGCTCGTCGCGATCGTTGGGAGCCCCTATCGTCAACTGGTGGCGAAATTCCTCAGCCATCCGTTTTTTGAGCCGAATAATGGCATTATTGTCAATCCCCCCGTGATGGGAAATTAGGCTAAAACTAGCATTCAATTCATCCGCAGGCAAACTTTGCATTCCCACCAAAAGGCGGCAGCAAGCTCCTTGGTTTCCCACATATGCTTCGATTAAATCGCCAATTCTCCGCCATCCCCTGAGATTGAAATAGCCCACACAAAAATCTGCCCGATAGGAGAGTTTAATGGTGTCTCGCAATGCTGGTAGCAGTGATTGTTCGATGTTGTCAAAAATGCGCGGCACTGGGTTTCCTCTGTTATATTAGTTGTACATAAAAAAGTTTGTAGTAAGGACTTTAGTCCTTAAAAAATCACATGGAAGGACTAAAGTCCTCACTACAAACCTGCTTACA
This sequence comes from Microcoleus sp. T2B6, assembly GCF_036700475.1. Lineage (NCBI taxonomy): Bacteria > Bacillati > Cyanobacteriota > Cyanophyceae > Oscillatoriales > Microcoleaceae > Microcoleus > Microcoleus sp. T2B6. The sequence continues at coordinate 74,676 of NZ_JAUBOZ010000029.1, forward strand.
ATTGCGGTTCAATTCCAGCCGATCGCAATTGAGCGCGCAATTGCTCTAATTGGTCTTCGGCGCGATCGGCTCTTTCAGATCCAGATAACAACAGATTCCCTTGACTATCCCACCAGCGCAACCAAGGTAATTCCACATTTTGATACCTTCCTTGCCAAATTCCCAATTCCACTCCTAACGGTGCGATCGGATAATGACCGCGCTCATTTGCAGCAACTAATTGATACCTATCTTCGATCATGTGATAGACTTCAACGCTAGCCTTAGTTACTTCATAAATCCCGTAAAATGCCGGATGGATGACATTTTCATAAATCCAGAATTTCCCCGGCTTAGTTTCCTGTTGACCCGATCGCAACAAAGGCGTTCTATCCCGTTCTTGGGCACCGTTTCCCGATACAAACTCTAACACAATTAACGGTGATACAAATTCTTGCCACATCACATAAGAACGGCGCGATTGACCGTCAATAGTGGGCGGGACATTGGGCACGTAGAACCAGTCTGGCGCTTCTGCACCCCGTTCTAGCGGGTCAGTTAATCGCCAATAAATACCGCTGTCTTGACCGATGCAATAGTTACCGTCAGCGTGAATTCTTTCTAAAACGGGAGTAATTGAATCGGTTAACAGAATGCTTTGGGGATGTTCTTGGAAATTTTTCACAAAAGTGCCGTCTGATTCGGGTAGCTGAGTGTGATCTGGCCAGCCTGTAGGATTGTTTTCTACATCTAGGGTAAATTTCATAATGTTATTTGGGTCGCAAGCATTGTTTTGTTTTGAAAGAAGTTTTGATTTTGAGTAGATGGAAACTCGATACATCTAACTCAGACCTCTATCTCCCAATCCTCCAGACGCAAACCCTCAACGCCAGAAGTGTTGAATGATAGGAAAAGATTGCTAAAATTGGCCCAATAATGTATAATTGCAGAGTTATAAATTATTAAT
>NZ_JAUBOZ010000030.1:0-13007 GCF_036700475.1 Microcoleus sp. T2B6
TCTATTGTCATATCACACTATGGTAAACACTTCTCTCTAATAGTAACTTACTCGATCCTTTCCTTCAGGGCACTACCGAACAGGCATCTTGCCTGTTCTGAAAACATAACTATAGCAGGCAACCTGCCAGCTCCACAAAAATATTTGTCTTGCCTGTTGTGGAACAGGCATCTTGCCTGTTCTGAAGATATAACTATAGCAGGCAACCTGCCAGCTCCACAAAAATATTTGTCTGTTTGTTGTGGAACAGGCATCTTGCCTGTCCTGAAGACATAACTATAGCAGGCAAGATGCCTGCACAAAAATATTTGTCTTGCCTGTTGTGGAACAGGCATCTTGCCTGTTCTGAAAACATAAATATAGCAGGCAAGATGCCTGCACAAAAATATTTGTCTGTTGTGGAACAGGCATCTTGCCTGTTCTGAAAGAGGCTCAAGATGTAAGTATTAACCGAAACGGCCTTGAATGTAATCTCTCGTACTCGAATTGCCCGCAGAAGTAAAAATTTTACTTGTCGGGCCAAATTCAACCAGGCGGCCGATGCGACTTTCATCAGTATTAAAAAATGCCGTGTAATCAGAAACACGAGCAGCCTGCTGCATATTGTGCGTCACAATCACAACAGTTAACTGCTGCCGCAGAGTCTGAAATAACTCCTCAATCTTCATCGTTGAAATCGGATCAAGAGCAGAACAAGGTTCATCCATCAGCAAAATTTTCGGCTTCACAGCCAAAGCGCGAGCAATACAAAGTCGCTGCTGCTGTCCCCCCGAAATCCCCTGAGCCGATTTCTTCAAATCGTCTTTGACTTCATTCCAAAGCGCCGCACTTTTGAGTGCAGATTCCACAATTTCATCTAATTCTGCTTTGCTTTTGCGACCAAAAATCCTCACGCCGTAAGCAATATTATCGTAGATGCTCAGCGGAAAAGGATTTGGTCTTTGAAACACCATCCCAATTTGCCGACGCAAACTATTAATGTTTACTTTCGGGCTGTAAATATCCTGTCCAAAAAACTCTACTCTTCCTTTAATTTGAACCTTTCCCTCCAATTCACCAATCCGGTTGAGAGCTTTGAGAAAGGTAGATTTGCCGCAACCTGAAGGGCCAATAATCGCCGTAATTTGCGGATGAGGGATATTCATCGATAAATTTTCTAAGACTTTGTGAGTTCCGTAATAAAAACTCAAGTCCTGAACCCGCAGTGCTGGCATTGCATTGGGGTCAATTTCCGGGGTGGCATCTTCTAGGAATTGATGTGTATAGTCTTCCGATTTCAAGTTAGCTTTAGGTTTCATTATTTGCCTGGTTATATTGTTAATATTTGACGGATAGATGCACTTGAGTTATTGATTTATCGGTTTTGCAAGCGTTTCCGAGTTACTGTACGGGATGCGACGCTAGCAATTAAAACCATCCCCAAAAGGACAGAGGCAGCAGTCCACGCCAATTCGTTCTGCTCCTTGTAAGGAGAGCTGGCGTAGCTATATATTAATACCGACATAGAAGGAGTCGGAGTTAGCAGTGTCTCTGGAATTTCTTTGAGTTTTAAGATGGTTTCTGCACCAATGGGGGACTGCATTATCTCGCCCAACTTATCAACTAAAGGAGGCCAAAATTGACTCGACAACGCTGTTACAATCAGCGGTGCGGTTTCGCCGGCGGCGCGGGAAGCAGCGAGTAAAATACCTGTGGTAATAGTTGGAAGTGCTGAGGGTATGATAATGCGAAACATCGTTTGAAAGCGTCCGCCTCCCAAACCAGCAGAAGCGAGGCGGTAAGAAGTAGGCACTAATTTTAATGCTTGTTCTGTTGTCAGAGCAACCACTGGAAGCATGATGATGCCGAGGGCAAAACCGCCTGCTAAGGATGAAAATGCTTTGGTGGTAACGACAATTAGGGCATAGGAAAAGACGCCAACTACGATCGAGGGAACGCTGCTGAGAATGACGGTTATAAACCGGATACTATTGGTAATCGCTTTGTTTTCTCTACCAAACTCCGACAAAAATATTCCCGTCATTACGCCTATGGGTACGCTGATTAATGTCGCAATTCCTACCATTAAAGCAGTGCCGAGAATGGCATTTGCAAAGCCGTTGGGCTGGTCTTCAACTCCGACGGGTGCTGGTAGAGACAATAGCACTTCCCAGCTCAAATGTGTCAGTCCTTCCCCCAGAATTTTGTATAAAATAGCAAACAAAGGGAGCAGGGCGAGAGCTGTCAGAGCGAAAGCGATAACTGTCATTCCCCGGCTGAAAAAAGTTCGGCTTAGCGACAGGGGATTGTTGATTTCTGCATCCAGAATACTGTTGGAATTTTGGGCTTGAGTCATGCGATTTGAGATTTGAGATTTTAGATGGAACCAGCGGGGAAATCCGGCGGTGCGGATTGCGATCAAATTGCTTTCGATGATGTTAAGTTTTAGCTTTCTTGGCCCCAATTAGCTGAACTAACAATACTGCGATCGCATTTACCAACAAAGTGATCACAAATAAAATTAAGGCTAAATACATCAAAGCGCCGGTGTGCAGCGGTTCGATAGCTTCGCGAAATTGACTTGCCAAAACAGCAGGAATTGAGTAGCTGGGAGCGAGCACGGATGGGTTAATTTGAATCGAGTTGCCAATTACCATTGTGACGGCCATTGTTTCGCCTAATGCGCGTCCCAATGCTAATATGGTGGCGCCGATAATCCCCGAACTAGCTGCTGGTAATAACAGCTTGAATATCGTTTCCCAGCGGGTGGCGCCGAGGGACATGGAAGCACTTCGCAAATCTACTGGAACCGACAGCAAGACATCGCGGCTGATGGCGGCTACTGTGGGCAAAATCATAATCGATAACAGTATTCCGGCCGGGAGCATTCCGGGGCCTAAAGGTTCGCTACTGAACAGGGGAAACCAACTGAAATTCTCGAACAATGACTGCTGCAATGGCAACAAAAAGGGAATCAAAACAAAGATTCCCCACAGCCCAACTATCACGCTGGGAATGGCCGAGATTAATTCCACCATGAATCCCAAGGGCGATCGCACCCAAACGGGTAAGAAGTTCTCGCTAGTAACTATAGCTACTGACAGCCCTAAAGGAAGTGCGATGATTATGCCGATCGCAGAACTAATTACAGTACCGTAAATAAACGGCAAAGCCCCAAATTGCAACTCGCCGATATCCCACTTGGGATTCCACAAGAATGAGAGTCCAAATTTGCTAATAGCAGGCCAAGCATCTTTAAAAATTACCGCACTCATCAAAAACAACGTACCCGCTGTAGCTAGGGCAAAACCCCACACAAATACTGTAAATCCTGACTCCATCCATAGACCTTCACCAGCAGTATCTGTCAAATCTACTTCTGTGTTTATTTCTGTCGGTTTCCGAGTTGATATTTTCGGTCTTTTGGAAAAATTGGTCATAGCCGAGTTATTGCGTAAAAAGCGAAATATTCGATCGAAAGACAAGCTTGTAGGGTACGCATTTATCCTGCTATCCTGCAGCAGGATGATCTGGTATTGCGATAGTCCGGCGGGGGTTTAAACCCCCGCCTCAAAGCTAAAGTCCTCTCAAGAGGACTGTTGGAATTCCCCAAAATAAATCTGGGTAAAAACCCACTTTATGGATAGTCTATTATTACCAGTTCTCCTTCGCGAGGACTTGAGGACTTTCGGTATAAGGTAGAGATTAAATCTCTGCCGAACTTGTTACATCAGTCATTATTCCTAGTCCTCATAGCGAGGACTTTCGCTATGAGGCAGGGATTTAAATCCCTGCCGGAATGCGGGAAAAGGGCAGATTTATTGGCACTCATACATCAGGAATATTGCTATACAAAATATGAGTTCTGAGCCATACATTGAACTCAAAATCCCTAACTCTGAAAAGCCCCAATTAACCTCTGGCAACCACAGTCTGATTCACTGTTTGAACCACCTTTTGAGCTGTAGCTGAAGGAATTGTAGTAAACTCTAGCTGTTTGTTGATACCTTGACCCGTAGTCATCACCCAATTAACCATCTTTTTAATAGCATCTGCTTTCGCAGCAGGGTACTGTTTGTAGATTAACAGCCAAGTCAAACCAACAATCGGATAACCGTCGTTAGGATTGCCTTCTACTAAGCGGAAATCTGCGGGGAATGTTTCCCCTGCTAAAGCTTTCTCTGCTTCAGCCAAGCTAGGCTCTACAAACCGGCCAGCTTTATTTTGAATAAATGCTGTTTGGAGATTGTTTTGCCGAGCAAAAGTATCTTGAACGTAGCCGATCGCACCCGCTGTATTCTTCACCAAAGCAGCTACGCCGGGGTTTCCTGGACCCCTGACAGCGTTGTCTGGCCAATTCGGCTGCGCGGCAGCTTTGATGGTGCTACCAGTTGCCTGCAAGTGATTAGCAAAAATAAAGCTAGTACCGCTGCTGTCTGCCCGTACAGCTACTCGAATCGCAGTATTTGGCAAGCCTTTAGCTTGTCCAGAAATTCCGGCTATTTTAGGATCGTTCCAGCGAGTAATCTTCCCTTCAAAGATGCCTTTCATGGCATCGTTACTTAGCCTCAGATTGGTCACTCCGGGCAAGTTATAAACAACTGCAACAGCGCCGCCAGCAGTCGGAACAGCTATTACACCCCGCTTTACCTCAGCGATTTGTGCAGCAGTCATCAGCGCATCGCTGCCTGCGAAATCAACGTTGCCTGAAATTAATGCTTTGATGCCAGCACCGCTGCCAGTTCCTTCATAGTTGACTGTAATGCCAGTTGGGCTTCTCATCTGAGAGAAGTAGCGATCGTAAAGGGGTTTCGGAAAAGTGGCTCCCGTACCGTTTAGGGTAACAGCAGCTACAGCGGAACTAATCAAAGTCAGCGAAAATGCTGCTGCTGCTAGTGTCACTATAAAACTACGTCGCCAACGTCCTGTGAAAAAATTCATACTCCTCCTCTCCCTTAATAGCCGACTTTGCAAATCTACGACCTAGGATAGACTGAAATCCGCAAGGAAAGGGAGCAAAAAGAATAAGCTTGTTTTAAATTTTGGTTAATAATAGATTAAATAATAAAAGAATAAGCTTGTCTTAAATTTTGGTTAATAATAGATTAAATTTTTCGACCAAAACTTGGAAACCTGATTTCTTAAATACATCAGGGAGCTGACTGTGCGATCGCCACTTCATAAATTTTACCTTTTTTCTTAACTTTAAATATTTTACAGGACTGCAAAAAATCGGCAAATTTGGTGTCCAAATCCAGCGATTTCAGCTTTTTAGTAATTGGTTGACCGTATTGCTTTTTAAATTCGCCGGCTACCTGGGGAATCGGAATGTAACTACCTGGAGATTCAGCAGTTAATGCCATTACAATTTTTGCTACCGATGCTTCGAGGGCGGCAGATAATTCAATTTTTGAATCGGAGGGTTGTTGAACGAGTCCCACTTGATGTTCGGTGCCGATTAATTTTATTTTAAAAGTAGCTGATTGCAACTGCAAAAATTTGATTAAACTAGAAGCTTTACCCAAAAAGCTTTTTACAATTAAATCAGCATGAGAGTGATATTTAGCAAAAAAAACTTTCTTAATTCTTGTTACAGGAATAGCATCCTCTTTCAACTCATTTTTTGCAGAGTCAATTATTTCTACAAGTATATTTTTTAAAACATCCAGCGACTCAATAGCCTTTGAATTGACAGCCGGTATTATTTCTGGCAAATTTTGCTCCGCAATATTTGGAGGAACAGCAACGGTCGCCAAAGATGGTTCAAGCACCGGGGGAAGTTGGTTTTGTGCTGACTCCGCCAGTGCTGCTGCTGGGGAATTTGTAGAATTGAACGCAACATTACGGCGCTCTTGAAAAAGCTCAGCTACACTAGAAAAACGAGCGATTCGCTCATCAATAGATTTGTGTTCAGCCTTCAACAACTCTGCAACTTGATTAGCCAATTCCTCAAAACTAGGGATTTCCTCTTCCCTTTCGCAAGAATAGTGCTTGCTCTCACCATTCTGACAGTTTTCTACAGACAAAACCGAATTTTGCCGACGCACCCGAAACACAGTCACTCCCTGATTTTGCAACTGATTGCAAAGATGATTTAACAAACCATCCGAAGAACAGACAAAAACTTGTCGCACATCCCGATATCGATATAAAATAGCAGCGCCAAAGGCAATCATTTTACCATCAGCACTATTCGCACCGCCCGGAACGTGAATCAGTTCGTAACCGCGATCGTAAAGTTCAGCATCCAACTTCCCCGTACTCGGATTTTTCCAGTTAGCAAAAGCAATTTTAACTTGCAGGGGATAGTCGCACAAACCCGCTAAAAATTGTTCTGTATTAAGCTTAAGTTTCAGATTTTCGGCATCTAACAGCAAAATCGCAATCCCGCCTGACTCTGTGGTGGTTGCAGGGGCGATTTCATGCGGGATAGCTTCGCTTAACCGTGTTTCCGTGCATGGGCGACTTAAAGACTGCGGACTGGGCGGCTCAAAAAATTGTTTGCGACAAGCTTTGCAAAGATACCGCTGATGACCGTTGGGACGGCCGTTTTTACGAAGTTGGTCAGATTCACATCGAGGACATTTCATGTAACTATTATTGCAGCCTCCTCCCGAACCCAACAAGGCATTACCTATCTTCTTCTTTCTCTTCCTTCGCGCCCTTGGCGTCTTCGCGGTTCGTTAAATACGTATCTTTTGAGCGGTTCAGGAGTAACTTGTGGTAGTCGATCGGCTCATAATAACAAAAGAACGTTAACAATTCTTAAAAAAAATGGCTAGAGACTTGCGGGGATTCCTAAAACTACTCGAAGAACGGGGACAACTGCGCCGGATTAGCGCTTTAGTCGATTCCGACCTCGAAATTGCCGAAATTTCCAACCAAATGCTGCAAAAAGGCGGCCCTGGACTGCTGTTTGAAAACGTCAAAGGGGCCGAATTCCCCGTCGCAATCAACCTGTTGGGTACGGAAGAGCGCGTTTGCTGGGCGATGAACATGGAAAAGCCGATCGAACTAGAAGAGCTCGGCAAAAAACTGGGAATGCTGCAACAGCCAAAACCGCCGAAAAAGATTTCCCAAGCGATAGAATTCGGCAAAGTGTTGTTTGACGTAGTGAAAGCCAAACCCGGCCGCGACTTTTTCCCAGCTTGTCAGCAAGTGGTATTTGAGGGAGAAGGGGTGGATTTGAACAAAATCCCGATGATTCGCCCTTATTCGGGAGATGCGGGCAAAATTATCACCCTGGGTTTGGTAATTACCAAAGATTGCGAAACGGGTACGCCGAATGTGGGGGTTTATCGGTTGCAGTTGCAGTCAAAAAACACGATGACTGTACACTGGTTATCGGTGCGGGGCGGGGCGCGACACTTGCGGAAAGCGGCGCAGGCTGGTAAAAAGTTGGAAGTTGCGATCGCCCTTGGAGTCGATCCCCTGATTATTCTCGCCGCAGCAACGCCAATTCCTGTAGATTTATCGGAATGGTTATTTGCCGGACTTTACGGCGGTTCCGGCGTGCAATTGGCGAAGTGCAAAACCGTAGATTTGGAAGTACCGGCGGACTCGGAAATCGTGTTAGAAGGAACGATTACGCCGGGGGAAGTTCTGCCCGACGGGCCCTTCGGGGATCACATGGGTTATTACGGTGGCGTGGAAGATTCGCCGTTGGTGCGGTTCCACTGCATGACGCACCGCAAAGACCCGATTTATCTGACGACATTTAGCGGGCGGCCGCCGAAAGAAGAAGCAATGATGGCGATCGCGCTTAACCGTATTTATACCCCTATTTTGCGGCAGCAAGTATCGGAAATTGTCGATTTCTTCTTACCGATGGAAGCGCTGAGTTATAAAGCGGCAATTATCTCGATCGATAAAGCATATCCCGGTCAAGCGCGCCGGGCTGCTTTAGCATTTTGGAGTGCATTACCGCAGTTTACTTACACTAAGTTTGTGATTGTTGTGGATAAAAGTATCAACATTCGCGACCCGCGTCAAGTAGTTTGGGCAATTAGTTCTAAAGTCGATCCGGTTCGGGATGTATTTATTCTGCCGAATACGCCTTTTGATACGTTAGATTTTGCCAGTGAAAAGATTGGTTTGGGAGGCAGAATGGGGATTGATGCTACTACGAAGATGCCGCCGGAAACCGATCACGAATGGGGGGAAGTTTTGGAGTCCGATCCGGATGTGGCGGCGATGGTAGAAAGGCGTTGGGCTGAGTATGGTTTGGCAGATTTGAATTTGGGTGAAGTCGATCCGAATTTGTTTGGATATGAGATGAAGTAGGGGAATCAACCGTAAAGGCGCAGAGGAGGAGGGGAGAGTGATAATTTCTCCCTTTTTTTCGGAATTTTGATAAACTTAGAGTAACGTTTAGTCACTTCTGAGATTTTCAGTATGTTGGAATAGTTGCTCACGCTTAAAAATGCAAAATGAAAAATTAAAGATGGAGGATACACCATGACATCGCAACTTCAACAAACCATCAATCTGGCTCGGTCACTTTCATTTACAGAGCAGCTTGAACTCCTAAAAACACTATCCACAATCATTCAACAAACCCATTCTCTAGAAAACCAAATCACGCCCGAAGCAGACACAGATTTTTCAGGAGAAAGCTTTCGCACATCCTGGCGACAAGCTGTAACCGGACAAACTCTACCCCTTTCTGAACTTTGGGAGGGCATCGAACAAATATCTTGCATTTGTTGCGACATTCCGGCAGGGGTTTAAACCCCTGCCTCAAAACGAAAGTCCACGCTTTGTGGACTGAAGAAATGATTGATTCAAAATTTAAAAAAAAGGATTGAAGCGGAGAGCGATCGCCTTTTCAGTCGTCTTTAGACGACTTGAGCTTTGATGCGGGGGTTTCAACCCCCGACGGACTGTTGCAAAAAAGGATTGAAGCGGAGAGCGATCGCCTTTTCAGTCGTCTTTAGACGACTTGAGCTTTGAGGCGGGGGTTTCAACCCCCGACGGACTGTTGCAAGAAGTGCAAAAACTAAATCACAAATCAGTTTACCGTTCCAAAACCTCAACCAAGTCTTCCACCATCACATCGAAGACAGCAGCAAGTTTCTGCAAAGCCGTATAGTCCACCGTTGCCATTTTGGGAGCTTGGGCGTATTTTTTAACCGTGCTGTAGGGAATTCCCGTTCTGTCAGAGACTTCTTTGAGCGTCCAACCCTTTTCCTCAGCTAGTTCTCGAACCCGCAACCGAATTAATCCCATCTTCCCGCTGACAAATCAGTTTACTGTTCCAAAATCTCAACTAAATCTTCGATCGCAATATCGAACGCACGGGCCATCTTGTCCAAAGCTGTGTAGTCAACGGTAGCCATGCCTGGAGAATTGGCATAGGTAATGATCGTGGTATATGGAATACCTGTTCTTTTGGATACTTCTGTCAGATTCCAACCCTTCTCTTGAGCAAATTCTCGAACTCGCAGCCTAATTCGTCCCATTCCCTCTTGACAACACTCGAGTATTCGAGTTTAATATAAAACATAAATAAGCGATCGCCCTCGGACCTGAGAAATCAAGGGCGATCGCCTTTCATTCACCACCCACAAAAGTGGGAAGGATTTTCCTATGATACCAAAACAACCGACATATCGCGATCGACTTCAACCTTGGTGCATAATTCGCCACCTCCCCAACTGTCAGCGCTTAACAGTCGCCCGTTTCGCCCGCCGCCCCGATGCCGAATCTTACCTAAATGCACTGCGCCGCTTAATGCCCGCAGTCCCGCATACAATTGTTTTCCTAAATGCGGTGTCTGTGTTAGATGAAAACAGCGTTCCAATTCCGGCACAATTGTCGATCGAAGTTTAAGCGTTGAAAAGTGTGAACAACAGGTAAGATGCCGGTTCCACAAACATTAAAATATGTTGTGGGGTGGGCATCTTGCCCGCCCAAGAAACAGGCAAGATGCCTGTTCCACAAATATTCAACTAAACTGGAAATAGATTTGAGTCAAGGAGTCACATCAATGCCATCTCCCTTCCCCGGTATGGACCCGTATTTAGAGCATCCTGAACTCTGGCCTGCCCTACATCACTTGTTAATTAGTGAAATTTTTAGATTTTTGTCTCCCCAACTGCGTCCTAAGTATTTAGTCTCGTTGGAAGTGAGAATCTATGAAACCGCTGACGACAATTTATCAATTGGCATTCCTGATGTAAACGTAATTCAGCCAAGAACTACAACCGAATTAATCACATCAAACGTAGCCATTGCAGCGCCCCCAACACAACCCTTGACAGTAAATATTCCCATGCCCTACCAGGTTCGGGAAGGCTATTTAGAAATTAGAGAAAGAGGAAACCAAGAACTAATCACCCTGATTGAACTCCTCTCGCCTAGCAATAAGCGCACAGGAAAAGGGCGACAAATGTACGAAGAAAAGCGAGAAGAAATTTTATCCAGTCGCACTCATTTAATTGAAATAGATTTATTGCGGCGCGGTCAAAGAATGCCAGTTATTGGCAATGACATTGAAAGCCACTATAGCGTTTTGGTGTGTCGGGGAAATCGCCGTCCCAGAGCAGATTTGTACGCTTTTAACGTGCAGAACCCGCTGCCTGCTTTTCCTTTACCACTGCGATCGGGCGATACCGAACCTATAATCAATTTGCAGGAATTATTCACTCAAATTTACGACATAGCAAGTTACGACCTCAAGATAGATTATCGCAACTGGGAAGTCATACCACCGCTGTCAGAAGCCGATACAATTTGGGCAGATGCTTGGTTGCGCGATCGGGGATTGCGGTGAATTTAGTTAGATTATATCGGGTTAATTATCACAAATACCGTAGGGGCGGGTTCACCCTAATCTACAACACAAGTGAGAAATTCAGATAAACCCGCCCCGGCCGCGACTATGACTCAAATTGCTTAACAGCTAAACATCTTGACTTTGCATCAACCGCTGCTTCAAACGCGCCGGATCTCCCCGATCGACCACCTCGCCCTTTTCCAACAAAAAAGCCCCATCACAATAATTCAACTCATCCAAACGGTGAGTCACCCACAAAGCCGTAATCCCGCGATTTTTCACCAACCGCTGCACCGCCGCCACCAAATCCAACTGAGAATCAGGATCTAACAAAGCCGTCGGTTCGTCCAACAGCAGAATTTCGCAGTGACGGGCGATCGCCCCAGCAAGAGCAATTCGCTGCTTCTGGCCCCCACTCAAAGCATAAATCGGCCGCCGCTGCAAATCCAGCAAATTCACAGCCTCCAAAGCCTCCGCCACCCTCTCCCGCACCTGAACGTTAGAAAGATTTTCCTCCACCAAACCAAAAGCCACATCCGCACCCACCGTCGGCATCACCAATTGGTGGTCGGGGTTTTGGAACACAAAACCCACCCGCCCACCCAGGTCAATTTCTCCCGACTGGGGGTGCAGCAGCCCAGCCATCAGCCTCAACAGCGTAGATTTGCCGCTGCCGTTAGTACCCAAAAGCATCCAAAACTCGCCCTTGGGTACATCCAGAGAGCAACCTTGCAACACTCGATCGCCCGACGGCCAGCAAAAACCCAAATCCCGCACAGCAACGGCTGACTGGCTCATATCGGCACCAACACCCCCAGCCCTCATTCTGCTGTCATCGAGACAAAACCAGGGGATCTGCCTGTAGATGACGCCCCCGATTTCTGAGAAACCACCACCCCAGAAATCTCGCTGCTGAGTACAGCCACCTTTTTCTCAGGATTTTTCTCGCAGGTGAGTTCCAAAATTTGCGGTTGGGAGTTGCGAATCGCCGCCAGTACCTGCTGGTAAACAGTCTCAGCGTCTTCCTCCAACTTCCGCTGCACCGACAGCGAGACGGGCGTATTTTTCACAATGATGTCAATGCTGAACATTCGGTTTAAAAAAATTAACTGTAAGATCCCAATTTTAAGTATAGGTGCTGAGGAGCAGAAGAGGATGATGGGATGGAAAAGATGGGGGGATGGGGAAGATGAGGACAGTCATTCGATTTTAGATTTTAGATTTTAGATTTTGGATTGACTTGCGCGAGATCAATTCGGGGGCTTGAGGATTTTAGATTTTAGATTTTGGATTGAGCCCACGGATAAATCACGTGGCGGGTACCACCTTTGAAATTCGTGGTCATGGACGCAACTGGCACATGGTGATGAGTGCGATCGCCCCTCGAACAGGAAGAATACAAGTGCGATCGCCTCCTCTCAAACTCAAAGGCGATCGCGATTAATTTCACTCAAATAGAGTGGACAAAGCCCATGCTACAGAATCACAAAAGCATTTGCCGTCAAAGCGCTTTGCGCTACCCCTTGAACGATACCCAAATAACTGGAGTCGGCTTTAACTTTAATTGCTATAGAATTGACAGCAGGTTGTCCAGTCAGAGTCAAACTGACATTTTCAAAGGAGAGGCCGCCAAATGTATTCCCGTCGGTGAGACCAATTTTGTCGCCAGTCTTGAAGTCTGTAATCACATCTGCATCTGTTAAACTGGTTGCGGCTATCTGTCCCCCACCTAAGACAAATGTATCGTTTCCATCGCCACCGGTGAGAAAATCTTGATGGCGATCGCCATAGAGAAAGTCGTCGCCAGCACCACCAGTTAGGCTATCTTTCTCTTTACCGCCCCGGATAGTATCATTGCCTTCTCCTCCGGTAAGAGTATCGTTGTCATTGTTGCCTAATATTTGGTCGTTGCCAGCACCACCTTCAAGGGAATCTGACTCTTTACCGCCGGATAAACAGTCATTACCCGCACCTCCGTCAATTGTATCGGCTCCTTGCATTCCGTTAACTGTATCAGCGCCGCTGGTGCCGGTAATTTTATCGCTGCCAGATAGGGCTAAGATTTGTTTACCAGTAGCAGTCGAGGGCAGTGAGAACAGCAAAATATCATCATTACTGTCTGAGAGGTTGTAAAATAGACCCGTAACAGTGTTTGCTGATTGCCCAGTAGGATTGCCTGAGCCGGGGGCATTAATTGTTGGTGTTGCGATATCTACAGGTGTACCGAAAATCTGTGGCGATGTTCCGGTAT